>QMOC01000036.1 GCA_003648085.1 Chloroflexota bacterium | reverse complement strand
TTGCCATAGGGCTTGGTGTAGCCTTGACGGTATCGTTGCTGATTGCAGTATCTCCGGTTAGGGCGGAACCGCCGGTGCCCCATGATATAGTCTTCCTGATTGACAACAGCCCCTCGGTGCGCATCGGTGATACGACCGGCAATGGCATACCCGATATCACACCGGATGAGCAGGATATGCGCTTGCGCCTGACCCGTTTTGTGGTCAACGTGTTCGGATCGGATCCGGCCGGCGGTAACCGGCGTGTGGGGGCGATCGGTTTTGCCCGCTCCACACAAATGCTGATGCCATTGACGCCGGTTCGGGATTGGTCGAAGGCGGATTTCGCCGCGGTCCGTGAGATAGACCAGGGGAGCGGGACGGATTTCGCCGCCGCCTTGGATGCCGCCTCGGAGATGCTGTTTCCACCCGATGCCCCTGATTGCTCGCCGGACGTCCGCCGTTGCGACATCGTTGTGATAAGCGACGGATTTTTCGACAACATCGCACGGGACCGTCCGGCGGCGGAAGCCGCCTTGCGGGATTTGCGCTCACGCGGGGTATCGGTGCATCTACTGACATTTGCGGCGTACTATCAAGACGTGTGGCAGGAACTCCTGACAGATACTCTCATCTCCACCTACCGGCCGAACGTGGTCTTGGCTTCTCCCGGTCGGGTGTACGGCACTATGCTCCGTGACCTGGGCGCCGAGGCGCTGCTGGCCGGCCTGACACCTGTGGAAGTGGACGGCGAGCAGACCATTGCCCTGACCATTCCTCCCTTCCGCACCTGGACGCGCTACCGGATTCTGCCGGACTCTCCAATGACGGTGACGTTTCTCCACGCGGGCCGGACGGTGACGCCGGTCGTTGCGGGCACCGAGTACACGTTCTTCCGGCCATTGGCCGGGGAATGGCACGTGCGACTGCAGGGCAGTGGGTTGGCCTACTACCGGCAGGTCGGTGAGGGCGTCGCGGACCTTGCGCTGTATGTCCGTGCCCCGGATGAGTCCCTGGCCGTGGGAGGGGAGGTGGCGGTGCGTGCCGGGCTCACGGCCGGTGGTGCACCTGTGACCGACCTGACGCTCTTCACGGTCACGGCCACAATCAGCGGTACGGCAGGTGTCACCGGCCCCCTGGTGCTGAAGCCGGATGAGAGGGTCGGTCTGTTCGCGACCACCGTACCCTCGGCCTGGTTCGAGAGCGGTGTGTACACCGTGGCGCTGGCGGCGGAGAGCAGCGTTCCCGGGGTGGAAGTGGAGCCTGTGGGGCGGCGATTCGAGATGATAGCACTCCCGACGCTGGCGATGACCGTGACGCCGACCGGCCCGATCCGACCGGGGCAGTCGGTGTATGTGACGGTGACGGTGGGGAATTGGAGACCGGAATACGAGGTAACAATGCATTTGCTCCATCCTAATGGGATGGTTTCAGAAATCCAGCCACACACGCAAAGTAGCGGAACCTATTTAGTGACGTTGACCTCCACTGATAATACTCTGCAACCATCTGCACTTGTGGTTCAGGTCTTTGGGGAGCAAAGAGTGCCCTACGATTACGTCGTCCATCTGGTTGAACCTCTCTCCCATCCGCGGGTTGAGATGGCTATGCCCGTGCTTTCGGCACTGACACTGATACTTCTTATGGCTCTCACGATTCTTGTGTGGCGATGGTGGCAGCGCAAGAGAGAGATGGAGGACATTAGACGTGGTTTTAAGGAAAAACCTGGCGCCCCGGAGCTCTGGCGGAGATGGAGAAGGTTTTCTATAGAAAATAGTTGGCCCATCATAGAAGAGTTAGGTGGGCGATTGGCCGAAGATTGGCGCAAGATGAGGCAGGAACTAAATAGGAAGGGGAACTACAGGGAAAATGCACTTCTTGCGATCTTTGCTCAAGACGAAGCCAAAAATTGGGTAGAGCTCAGTTCTCATCTTGGGGAATGGGACGAGAGAGCCTTGGCCGTGTTGATTTACGGCGGTATAGCAGCCAGCACAGAGTTGGCTTGGGATTGGAGTCAAAGAGATAGGCGCCCTCTGCCAAATTCAATATCCCCTTTTGAGGCTCTGGAGGGAACGGATGAGGGAAGTGATATTCTACGCCCTGAGAGACCTTCTTGCATCGGAGAAAGTTTAGGCAAGGCAACCGGCCAAGCCATTTTCCTTGAAGTACTCAATTTTGTTGAAGGAAAGTATGGAAAGGCAATAAAGCAGTCTCAAGAAAAGCGAAAGCTGAGCATCTGGAAAAGATATAGTGACTTGGTTAGATTATGCCAGAAGGATGATCCAGACCGGAGGGATGTAGAAAGAGCAAGGAAGGCTCTGGGGTATCTGAAGAAAAGGGCAGCAAATGAGAATTTGAGCACATTGCTGAATGATATGATGAATGATGAAAAGCAGTGTGGATCGATCAGTGAACTTGACACTCGTCCTTTATTGCAGATAGTCTGCAAAAAGCTGAGAGGAGGAGCGTAACGGCAATGATAATAAGACTGAAAGATCGATCTGTGTGGCTCAGTAGAAAAAATAAAATAAAGTTAGAGATAGAAAATAGCCGCTCGGGTTCTATCGGACTTGAAAATGGAGAGGGCTATCGGGTTATTGGCCCGGCCGAACGATCCATCAGTACGAGTACACGTCGGGTTTCTTTTGAGGTCGAGTTTGATCGCGTGGGAGAGGTGACACTAAGGGTTGGTCACCGTGCCGGCCTGCATCCTTACAGGGTAGAATCGCTCAATGTTGAAGTGATAAGCCCTTTCTGTCATGAGCGGGGTGTTTCTCCGTATATCTTCAAACGCCCTAAAGTTAAGGAGCGGCTTAACAAGAGTGTAGAGAGTATGAGGTCAGGTATGATATGGATGTGGGGACTGCCCCAGGTCGGGAAAACAATGGCAATTCGCGAATGGAGAGAGAGTCATCCCAGGTCTGTATACATAAGCCTGGCAGACTGGCGGGAAGATGAAACTTTATGCAATCTGGTATTTCGATTGGTACGCGATCAGCTACCAGACGATTGCCATTCTGACGAATACGCGCCGTCATCTGGGAGAAGCCGACCAGCCGAGGAAGCGATGTGGAGAGTTATCAAAAAGTGGACCAAATGCCTTAATGAAAGGTTTGACACGGACGCAATATTGATACTAGATCAATTCCAAGAAGCATTCGGACGCACAGGTGGGCCCGCAGTGCTCCGAGACCTACTGTTGACGCTATACCAGATATCAAAAGATGTATGGACTCGACCACTCAAATTCAAGTGGATAATTGTGGATGTGCTGCCATTCGAGATTCGGGGAAACGAAAACAATATGGATGCGCAGTGGCCTCAACGAAAAGTTCCCGAGATACCTGTAGAACTATTTGGGAAGGAGGAAGTCAAAAGGTACATTTTAGATGCGCCTTCTCCCCCACGTCTTGCTCTCTCTGCGCTCAAGAAAGCGCTTCAAAGAGATGATGCAGAAGCAATTACCTCCCGCTTGCACGATTTGACAGGTGGGCACCCTGCGTTGCTCAATGCGCTTCTTTGCCATATGAAGAAACTATATCACTATGACGGAGAAGATATCCCGGTTGTATTGAACAGTCTCTGGTCGGCATTGTTGAACTTTGCAGGATTTGAGGAAGCGGTGCAAGAGACTGCCCGACTTCTCTGGGGGCGTTATCAAAGTGACCTGCTCGCGAGAAAAGGATCATTGCGAGGATGGATTTGCGAAGATGTAAAGAAATGCAAAGCATGCCCGTTATTGCTAAAGAGACTAAGACTAAAATGTGCCAGGAGGAGATCGTCCTCCGATGAGGCACTCTCGCTTCAGAAAAGAGGGATTCTGATAGACAGGGATCAGGCTGAATGTGCCTGGCTAAGCCCGTGGATCGCGAAGGCCATTGATGAGGGATGCAGATGAGCAGTTTAGAAGAATGGTGCGGGGCACATTCCAAATGCCGCCGGTTTTGGGAAGGGCACAGCGAATTCCTTCCCAAAGCCGAGAAGCCACCCGGTGAATTGAAGATCAAAGAACTCCGCAAACTTCTGCAGCGTTGGGAGAACTGGTGGAAAGAAGAGGAATGTGCGGACATACAACCCACGTGGGAAAAACTATGGCGGGGTCTGAACGCAGATGCTCAAAGGTATTTGGTTGAGCAAGCATGTCACAGAAGTTACATCAAAGAGACTGATACAGACCTATGGAGAAGTCTGAGAGAAAACCGTCTGCTGATAGAGTTAACCAGAAACGGAAAAACGGAAGGTCGTGTGATCGGTGCTTTTTCCTTCTGGCTCTACTACTACAAACGCAGAGGGCGAGTCAAGCGGTGGTGGGTGAAGTTGACCGAGGCCCCTCGCGTTGTGATTAGCTCGCTTCTCGAGGAAGCACATAAGCGCGCCATCTCTCCAAAAGGGCAAGCACGCATCTTCATAGCATTGAGCTGGGTGCTCGTCCCTGTTCTGTTCATAGCTGCTTCAGGAGTCAGCGTGAAACAGTTACCAGAGATACTTGGAATAGCCGCTGTGGGGAACACCTTACTCCAGTGGCGGAAAACACTGGCTGACTACCGTTATCTTGTTGAGGTGTTGATTGCTCTAGTGATTGCTCTATTAGCTGGGATCATTTGGTTCTGCTTCGTGGAGCGCAGCGTGGAGCACAATCATGTATCAACCGGCTGGAAGTTAGTCCGTCGCATTGCTTATTCAATCCCAGCAGCAGTTTTCCTGCTCACGTTGTTTCTGTCTCCCGGGCAGATGTCTCTCTCTGCTCGGTGTTTAACCATTGCGGCTCTCTGTGCACTTCTGGCATATCTATTGTTCGCATTGCCTTTAGCAACCTATTCTGATGGTTCAGGATTAGAACGTTTGGTTCCCTGGGAATGGCTGCGCTTTTTACTCCTCATCATCCCTTTCCTTGGTATACTTCTCTTGTCACACCATATTTCAGATACAATCCCCGGCCTAATCTCTGGGTGGTTATGTCTGTTGTCGGGTTCTTTCCTGAGTTTGCGGCTGTGGTGGAAAGCCCTTGATTGGCTTGACGAAAGTAGGCAGCAAGCAAAGAGGAGGGTACCGGCATCTGGAGAAGTGGCGGGCTCCCAGAATAAGCGGGAGGAGAAAGACGAAGACAAAGACAAGAAATATGAAGGCCCTGATCCTTGGCGAAGGATATGGGAAGCGTTATTGGGATTCTACCACCGCTACCCTGCCGAGGCATTTCCTACGCTCCTGGTTATTCTATCTCTCTTGCTGGTGCACCTCTTGTGGTTTCGTCTCCAGATTATGCCTATTACCCATCGGGTGCCGGCAAGTGATGAAACGAGAAAACCTGATTTCTCCGTATTCATCACAGCGCCCCCCTGGCTCTCAACGGAGGATCGGGGAGATGTGATCATCAATGTCACCAATCATCTCACCAGCACCCTTGCTCTGACGGTAACTCTGGCAGTAACCAGCACTGGGGAGACCCCCGGTGCCGAGGTGATGTACTTGCTGGATAGGGAGGAAGATGCCACAAACGGGCAAATATTCTTCAAAGTTCCAGCACAGGCGCAGGCAAGTGAATCGTTAACATTAGTCACCTTGCCTTTACATAACCGTCTATATGTGTCCAATTTGCCCCTGCAGATTACCATGCAGGGAAATCACACACCCGTGGAACCACTACAGATTTCCGTTCCTATTCTCTCGTCTTTTCTCCCCGCTATGTATGCCTCATCCAGGACGTTCCTGGGAGCGATCTTCCGACTGGCTTGGGCCATTGCTCAGGTTTCGACAGCAGTATTGTTCGCTTCTCGAGGAGGTGGAAAGTAATATGTCCAGTCAAAGTCGTAGCCGTCGCCGTCGCGTGCGTCCGCCGGGGATGTGGCACAGTATCCCGCCCTGGGTGCGCGCCGCATGCATCAGTTTCGGCATCCTGGCCGTCATCTTCGTCGCCAACGGCCTGGGGGCCTCCATCTTCGCCATGACCGGCTTCACCATCGCGCTCATCTGCTATCCCATTCAGTTGCTGGCCTACATCCTCAACGGCATCCTGGCCGGCTGGCAGGCAGATCTCACGCGCAGCGTGTATCTGCGTCAGGTAGGACACCGGGGGGAGCGGGTGCGGCGTAACCTGCCGGAGTTCATCAAAGAAGGCGCGCTGGCCGGCCTGCTGCTGGCCATCCTGGCAGCCGTGATGTATTTCGCCGGTACCACTGCGGTCTCCTCTTTGATCCCACTGGTGACGCTGGTCGGGTTCACCGCGCCGTGGCTGCTGGTCGTCGTGGACCTGGTGACCGGGACGGGATTGGGAGCATTGGGCGGCATCATCTACGAGCGCCTGCTATCGGCTCCTGGGCGCAGGTAGCGAGCAATGCGCCACAAGGCTCGTTTTATGGCCATCGGCTTCCTGGCCGTCCTGGCGTTCCTGCTCACCGCCTGCTCCACTGAGACCGAGGTTATGCTTTATGAGGACGAGGAGTGGGTCGTTGTCAACACCGTGACCCTCAATCTGTCCTTGCTTCCCCAGGTCGGCGTGGGCGGCGACATCATTCCCGGCATCGGCCTGGAGATCGGCATGGACACCGGCGCCTGGAGCGAGACAATGCTTGACGCCGGTCTCAACCAGATCGTCGCCGAGTACCGCGCCCAGGGCGTGCAGGCTTCATGGAGCAAACGCTCGGCCGGTGGCGGCGAGACGGCCTACACGATCAGGCTGGAGGGCACCGGTTGGGCACAACTCCAGGACGTGGCTCTGACCGGGATGAATATGAACGCCAGCGTGGTCAACCTGGGCGATGACCAGGTCCGCTTTTCATTGGAGATGGAGGAAACGACGGGTGAGATGGAGTGGCTGAATTATCTGGCACAGAGTACCTTCCATCTGCGCGGGGGCCGCATCGTCTCCAGCAACGCGCACGAGGTACGCGGTGGCCGAGCCACCTGGTACAACCCACAGGGCACGCTAATCGCCGTCGTGACGCCGGCCAAACGGTTCGATTTTAGCAACCCCTGGGTGATCGGCGGAACGGCCGTAGTCGTCGTGTCTGCGGGAGCCGTGGCCGCGTACTTGTTACTGCGGCCTCCTCCTTCCGTCCGTAGGGTCTCCGTAAGGCGTCCTTCACGCCGTCCGCGCTCTCGCCGGCGGCCCCCCACGCGCCGCCGGCGTCCCTGAACTTCGCGCAAAAGTGTACTTAAGTGGCATCCGGCCCAATGAGCGGGTTCACGCCGGACATTTTTCCGAGGCTTCTTGATCCTCTGTCAAAACTGTTTGAACCGCTGTTGAGGTGGGCAAAGACACAGCGGAGGTCTCGGCGTCTTGAGCGACGATATCTGAACGCTTTGATACAGCACTGCAATGGGCTCCCCCTTCGACCGCCGGAGTTTGCGGGTCACGAAATAGGCGCGCGGGTCCCACCGATGTACTTGGAATGGGTCTACGTCGAACCCCTTGTGAGCGACCCCAATCCTGAAGCACGGGCACAGGCAGCCGTAACTCCTGGGGAACTCACACCTGAGCAGACCCTTTGGCAGAGGTTGACCGGGCACAAACCATGCTTGCCGCGCATTGGTGAGGTCGGTGAGGCGCTTCTTAGCACCCGACGATTGGTGCTGCGTGGTGCGGCCGGGAGTGGCAAGTCCACGATTCTGCGCTACCTGGCTATCACCTGCGCCAGGGCGATACGTAATAGTCGGAGGCGCGGCGACTCGCCGAGGCTGGCGTGGGAACGATTGGGCTGGCATGGACGCCCGCCGTTCCCAATTCTGGTGCAATTAGAAGATGTAGTACGGATGCCCGGTTGGATCAAAGAGCGATCACTTCCGCGGGCAGCGGCAGAGGTCATGAAGCGGGATTGGCAGTTAGAGAATTCTGTTGACGAGATCGTGCAGTTTCTGATGAGAAAACTTGACGGAGGGCGTTGCCTGATATTGTTAGATGGCTTCGATGTGCTGATTGATAAGCAGACCCGCCGTGATATGGCTCGGCAGATCGGTTTTTGGGGCAGGGGAGAATCATCTCGCACGAACCTGATGGTCGTTACATGCCGGCCTGAAGGGTACGAGGGTGAACTGAGCGAATTTGATTTCTCCGTACGAGATATCGAACCGTTTGGGGAAACGCAAATAGAGGAGTTCGTTCAAAGGCGTTATGATGCGGTGAGAGGGCCGAGACTCGATCGTGACCCGGTATGTGACCTGCGGGATAAGTTGCACGCTCCGGGGATGCAGAATCTAGCCGGCAACCCGCTTCTGCTGGATCTGCTCTTCTTACTGCATCTTTACGACAAGGAATTACCAGACCAAAGATACCTGGTTTACCGGGAATATGCCAGGGCACTGGCCGAGCAACGTGGGACGGATTGGAAAAGGCAGGAACAAGTACTGGAGGCACTGGCGCTGCAGATGCAAGAACAGTTGACGCAGGGAGGCCCTACACACCTGGAGTGGTTGGAGGGGAAAAAAGTGGTGGCCGCGGCTCTAAGGGTTTCCGATGAGCAGGCAAACACTGAGCTAGTCTCCTTGTGTGTGGAAAGTGGACTACTCCAGTATGGTCCCTCCAGAACCGGGGAACGCACAGTGAGGTTTTCTCACGCGGCCCTGCGCCACTTCTTTGCCGCACGGGCCATCGCTGCCGAAGAGGGGAGGCAACTCGGCCTGCTAAGGGAATATGCATTCCATCCGGAGTGGAGAGAAGTGGCACTACTGTATGCGGGTGCAGGGAAACGCTCCTCAGAAGTTGTGGCCTCTCTGCTTCGGAAGCCATCGGTAACCTCAGACGACATCTTGCTTGCCGGGCAATGTGCTTATACGGCTGCGAAAAGGCAGCTCTTGATGCCTGCGGTGAGAGTGCAAGTCGAGCAATCTCTCCGAAATGTAGTTGAAGCGGGGTCAGAGTCAGCGGCCTTGCACGCCTTGAATCTGTTGATATTAATCCGTGGATTCGAGTCGGCGAGGCGGGTGATAGCACTGTTGTCGGAGTTGCTAGAGTCAGAGCATGCATCTGTGCGTGCTGTGGCCGCCCGTGCCATGATTTCTCTGGAAGAGGGAAGACAGCACATTGACTTGCACGAAAAGTTGGCATGGATGGTTGAGAAAGATCCTGATCTCAACGTGCGCTGGGCCGCTGGACAGACATTGGGCCACCTGGGCGATCCACGTATCGCTCCACTCCATCCGCAAGTGGTGGAGGTGCCAGAAGGGAAATTCCTGATGGGAGAGAGAGTTGTCTTCTTCGATGCCGATCCCTTTGCCCGCATGCACTGCATTTTCGTCCCCCGCTTCGCCATTGGCAGATATCCTGTTACGGAATCGGAGTACCAGGTGTTTGTGGCGGAGACGGGCCATGAGCCACCATATCACTGGCAGGACCGGAGATATCCTGCGGGCCGTGCAAACCACCCTGTAGTCAATGTGGACTGGTTCGACGCAATGGCCTACTGCGCTTGGCTGGCGGAACGAACTGGACTTCCATACCGCTTGCCCACGGAAGCAGAGTGGGAGAAAGCCGCGCGCGGTACGGATGGGCGAGATTGGCCATGGGGTAACGAGTTCCGTCCCTCATCCTGCAACACCCGCGAGGCCGGTTTTCGGACGACAACACCGGTTGGAATCTTTCCCGATAGTGCCAGTCCGTTCGGCGCGCAGGATATGGCGGGCAATGTATGGGAATGGTGCAGCACGCTGTGGGGGTCCTACAGTTTCACTGCGAGCGGTTATATTTCTCGGCACATAGGGCGACAATCCCCTGTATCTATGAGTCGTGGGCACTTTCGCAGGGTAAAGGTATTTGATGCGCCTTACCGACCGGATGATGGACGCGAAGACACCAATAGAATGGGTTACCGCATCTTGCGTGGTGGATCGTACCGAGGCAACATATGGGAAGCAGTGTGCAGTTACCGTCACCGCCTATGGCCCAGAGCCTCGGGCTGGCCTGACGCCCGACCAGGCGAACTAGACGATGTGGGCTTTCGCGTAGCACTGACTGTAACCTGACCAATAGCTCTCTTGTGCTGGTGCACTATACGTAGATACAGAGGCAGTACGGTGGAGGAGGATGGATGTGAGTGACGAGAATGTAGCTTCAGTGCCCTTCAGACTTAGACGATTATGGTCTAGGCACTCCGAAGTGCAGATTGCCTCGATCTTGCTCGCTCTTATCGCTGTGGAGTCCGTGCTGTTCTGGCTTGGCGAGCGAAGAGTGAACCCCAACCTGGACAGTCCGCTGGAGGCGCTGTGGTGCATCCTCGTCTTCCTGCTCAGTGGGGCGGACGTTCAGCCCAACACGCTGGTGGGACGGGTCATCGCTATGTTGGTCATTCTGGAAGGCGTAGTTATCGTTTCTATGTTCATCGCTTTCGTCACCGCCTTCCACTTGAGAGGGGGACAGAGAGTGAACAAGAAAAACCTGA
>QMOC01000035.1 GCA_003648085.1 Chloroflexota bacterium | reverse complement strand
GCAGCGCCGGAGGCGCCGGTCTCTGAGCCCCCCGTGCCTGCGCCGGCCGAGATTCCCGACTGGTTGCGGGAGGCTGCGCCGCCGGAGGTGGCGGCTCCTGAGGTCGCGCCGCCGGCGGTCGAGGCAGCGCCGGAGGCGCCGGTCTCTGAGCCCCCCGTGCCTGCGCCGGCCGAGATTCCCGACTGGTTGCGGGAGGCTGCGCCGCCGGAGGTGGCGGCTCCTGAGGTCGTGCCGCCGACGGTCGAGGCAGCGCCGGAGGCGCCGGTCTCTGAGACACCCGTGCCTGCGCCGGCCGAGATTCCCGACTGGTTGCGGGAGGCTGCGCCGCCGGAGGTAGCGGCTCCTGAGGTCGTGCCGCCGGCGGTCGAGGCAGAGGGCCTGGCACGCGCAGAGATTCCGGACTGGTTGGAGGCCCTGCGTCCACGCCCAGAAGTGGCCGAAGCAGCCGCTGAAGAGGAGCCGGTGGAGAGCGAGGGGCTGCTGGAAGGACTGCGTGGTCTCCTCCCCCCGGCCACAGCCATTCAGGCACCTCCTCTCCGCGAACGAGCACTGCCGGCCGAAGTCAGCGAAGCGAGCCTGGCCAGGGCGCAGTTGCTTCAGAGTCTGCTGGCCCGACCGGCCGAGGTGCCACGGCCAAAAGTGCGCAGGCGGGGCGTCAGCATTGGCGAGCGCATCCAGCGCTGGCTGGTGGCAGCCGTGCTTCTCGTAGCCGTGGGGGGGGTGTTGATGGCACCGCTGGTGGTGCCCAATGTCCCAGCCCTGACCCAGCCCGCCGTATCACCGGGAGCGAGCAGGCTGTACGAGGTTGTCCAGAGCATAAGCGCCGGGGACGCAGTCCTGGTCGCCTTTGAGTACGGGCCGTCGGAGGCGGATGAACTCAACCTGGTGGCGGAGCCGATCCTGCGTCACCTGTTTGACCAGGGAGCGCATATCTCCGTCGTCAGCACGCGGCCTGAAGGACTGACAGTGGCAGCAGGGCTGTTGAACAATGTCGCACCCGAGGGGCGGTATGCGCTGTTGGGCTATCGGTCAGGCGAGGCCGCAGGTGTCTCGCAGTTGCTGACCGAGGGGGGTATACGCCCCAGGGTGATTCTCGTACTGACCGCCCGGCCTGCGCCGCTGCGCTGGTGGGTCGAGCAGACGCGCGCGCTGTATGGCGATACACTTCCGGTCGTGGCGGGTGTGAGTGCAGCCCTGCAGATGGCGGTCAGCCCGTATCTGGACGTCAGTGCGGGACAACTGAAGGGAGCGATCTATGGGTTGAGCGGAGCAGCCGCCTATGAGACGCTCCGTGAATCGGGGTGGCGGGCCACTCAGCGGCTTGATGCTCTGGCGGCAGGGCACGTGGCTATCGTCGGCCTGATGCTCCTCGGTGCTGTCTTCTACGCTTTTGGCGGTGCGCGCAGGAGGGGAAAGTGATACTCGACGTTGAGATTGTGGGCCTGATATTAGGAGCGGGGTTGACGCTCCTGATTTTCAGTTATCTTCTGGGCGATAACCCCCTCTACCGATTGGCGCTGCATCTTTTCATCGGCGCGCTGGTAGGCTACTCTTTCGGCATCGTGCTTCGTGACGTCCTCATCGGTATGTTGCTAACTCGTTGGTTGACTGAGCCGGTTGCCGTGGTGGTCCCTCTGGTACTGGGCCTATTACTGCTTTTCAAAGGCTTCCCCAGGCATGCCTACGTAGGGAACTTTTCCATCGCTTATCTCGTTGGCGTTGGCACGGCGGTGGCATTGAGCGGCGCGTTATTGGGCACCCTTGTTCCGCAGGTCGGGGCGACGGGCCGTGCTTTGAGCCTCGAATCGTTCGTATCGTTCCGTCTGGGTCCACTGGATGGTCTGCTGATCCTCGTGGGTACGGTTTGTACGTTGATGGCCTTCAACTTCACCGCGCGGAAGCGGCGGGGATTGGCTGGGGTGTGGGCCAGGCTCGTCGGCGTGACGGCCTGGGTTGGGCGCGTATTCTTGATTTTCGCTTTTGGCGTCGCCTTTGCCGGGGCATTGACGGCTGCTCTTTCTATCTTCGTTGGTCGCATTCAATACCTCATTGACGTCTATTTCCGTGTAGCAGGTTTCCTGGGTGGCTAGTGGGAGACGCCGATGGCAGAAGAGCAAAGCATTGGCTCGATTCTATTGGCCGATTGCGGCACGGCAATGACCAAGGTCGTGTTGCTCGATCGCGTGGCAGGGCAATATCGCTTCGTCGCGCAGGGTGAGGCCCCAACCACGGCGGAGTACCCCTGGTCCGACGTGGCGGAGGGTATCCGTCACGCTGTCGAGCAAATCTCCGAGGTCACGGGCTGGCGTTTTTTCGACGCTGGCGGCGATCTGATCTCCCCTGAACTGGCCGGCCGACAGGGGGTGGATGTGTTCGCCGCGACCGTCAGCGCCAGCCAGCCGCTGCAGATCGTACTGGCCGGTCTGGTGCGCGATCTCAGCGTCGCCAGCGCCGAGCGGGCGGCGGCCGGCACTTACTCGCTGGTCAAGGCGATCCTGGCGGGTGATGACCGAAGCGACGAGGAGCGCGTGCGCACGATCCGCGACGCTGCACCCGACGTGGTCTGCATTGCCGGGGGTGTGGAGGGCGGCGCGGAGACACCGGTGCTCGAATTGGTGGAGGCAGCAGTCCTGGCCTGCTCGCTGATGGAGCCGGACATGCGTCCCCGCCTGCTCTACGCGGGTAACTCCCGGCTGCGCCGACAGGTGGCGGACATCGTGGGTGATGAGGCCGTGTTGCGTGTTGCCGATAACGTGCGCCCCACTCTGACGGAGGAGAATCTGCTCAGCGCTCAAGAGGAACTGGACGCGCTCTACCTCCAAGGCAAGATGGAGCAACTGCCGGGTATTGACGCCGTGAGTGGCTGGAGCCCGGTGCCGCTTACCCCCACCGCCCGCGCCTTTGGCCGATTGATGCAGTATCTTTGGCATCTGGGCGATCCATCAAGAGGTGTGCTGGGCGTGGACGTGGGGGCCGCCAACACGACGGTGGCCGCCGTCTTTGATGGGCAACTATTCCTGACCGTGCGCGGCGACCTGGGTAGTGCCTTCGGTGGAGAGCAACTGCTGCGGAAGCGAGGTGCTGAGACCGTCACCCGCTGGCTGCCAGGAGCGATAAGCGGTGACGAGGCACTAGGACTGTTCATCAATAAGGAGATGCGCCCGGTCAGCATTCCACAGGAGTTGCGCGAGTTGTGGCTGGAACAGGCATTGGCCCGTGAAGCGATCCGCACGACACTGGAGATAGCCCGTCCGGGTTGGAAGCCTGGCGCTGCACAGCCTTACTCCCCTCTCCTGCCATTTTGTGATACTATCGTCGTCAGCGGCGGAGTGCTGGCCCATGCTCCGCGCCCCGGTCAAGCGGCCCTGATTGTGTTGGATGCTTTAGAGCCTATCGGGGTCAGCACCATCGTGCTGGATGCGCACGGATTGGCCCCGGCGCTGGGCAGCGTCGCGGCGGTCAAGCCGCTGGCAGCGGTGGAGGCGTTGGATGGCGGGGCCTTCGTCAATCTGGCGACGGTGGTCTCGCCGGTTGGGCGCGCACGTCGTGGCGATACCATCCTCAAAGTGCGGATGATATACGACGACGGCAGCACGATCAGTGTCGAGGTACACTATGGAGACCTGGAGGTGCTGCCCTTGCCGCCCGATCAGCAAGCGGTGTTGGAACTGCGCCCGTTGCGCCACTTCGACGTGGGCCTCGGCGGACCGGGCAAGGCCGGCAAACGGCGCGTGAGCGGTGGGCTGGTCGGGCTAATCATTGATGCCCGTGGACGTCCGTTGCATCTCCCAGATGAGCCAGAGCAGCGTCAGAAACAGATGCAGCAATGGTTGTGGGATGTGGGAGGATGAGGAATGCAGATTGCGAGTTTGAGATTTGGGATTTGATATGTACTATCCATTCGAGACTCAGGTCACACCGTTGGTCAACGTGCGTCGTGAGCGGGTGCTACCGGCGTCGGGAGAGGTGTTGGTGCGTGTCGGCGAGCGGGTTGAACCCACGCAGGTCGTGGCGCGTGCGAACCTGCCCGGCGATTTTCGCATTCTGTCGGTGGCGCGCTTGTTAGGCGTTCCTGCCTCCCGAATTGGGCGCTATATGCGCGTCAATTTAGGCGATGAGGTGCGGCAAGGTCAGGTGATCGCTGCACGGCGTGGCCTGTTCGCTCGCTCTGTCAAGTCGCCTATAGATGGCGTGGTGACGGCCAGCGGGGGGGGGCGCATATTGATCGAGGCACGGCCCACTCTGTTTGAACTGCGGGCCTATATCCACGGTACGGTGAGCAATGTGCTGGTGGGAGAGGGACCGCCCCGCCCCTATGGCGTGGTCATCGAGACGAAGGGGGCTGTGGTTCAGGGAGTGTGGGGGGCGGGTGGTGAGAGTTTTGGCGTACTCAAGTGCCTCGTGAAAAGCCCAGATAAGCCATTGCGAGCCAAAGCCATTGACCCCTCTTGCCACGGGACGATCCTCATTGGCGGCGCGGGTCTCAGTGACGCGGCGCTGGAACGAGCCCAGGAACTCCAGGTGCGTGGGATTGTGACCGGAGGGTTGCCCCCGGAGTTACTCCCGCTGGTGGAGGAATTGCCTCTCCCGATCGTCGTCACTGAGGGTATCGGGACGGTACCGATGTCAGCGCCCATCTTCCGCCTACTCACAACCAACGAGGGGCGGGAGGCCTCGATCAGTGGGCGGGTCCGGTCACGTTGGGGGGTTGTGCGCCCTGAGGTTGTCATCCCCCTGCCGGCCGAGACGCTGCCGCCGGCCCAGACGCAGCCTGGCGCATCACTGACAGTGGGAGCGCGGGTGCGGGTGGTGCGCGCACCCTATCTGGGCGCGGTGGGCACAGTTGTGGCGCTCCCGCCTTATGCCCGCCGCATAGAGTCGACGGGAGCGCGGGTACGCGGCGCGGAGGTGAATCTGGGTCAGGAAGCCCCCGTCTTTGTTCCCCTGGCGAACCTGGAGGTTTTGCGATAGACTGGTTCCCGGTGCAAAACTCGCTGGAGGCCCCGATTTATCGGGGTTTTCCCGGCTGAAGCCAGGCCTCCGGCCTTGTTTTGCACCACACAAACTAAACTATGTCGGCCAGTCCGGCACGGGGGATGTGGGCTGGGGCGGGGGCCGACCTAAGGAGGCGAAAAGTGGAAGATATTGAACTCATCCCGGACGAAGAGGAAGAAGCAGTAGAAGAAGAGGGAGCGAATCGCACCTTCATCATTCTCGTGGCAGCGCTGGGCGGCCTGCTCGCGCTGGGCATCTGCGCCTTTGTCGTCTGGGCGGTGTTGCTCGCCCCACGGATGAGGCAGACGCTCGAAGCGCAGAACCAGGCCATCCAGGCCACCAATACGGCAGTGGCGGTAGCGGTGGCCGAGACGGCGACGGCAGCCGCTCAGCCCACGGCCACGCATACCCCGGCTCCGACCGATACACCCACCTCAACCCCCACGCGCACTCCAACGCCGGTACCGCCGCCGGCCACCTCAACCTCCACGCCGGCGACGGTCGAGCCCACCGCAACCCGCCAGCCGTCGAAGCCGGGTGGCGAGGGGGTCCCAGGCACGGGCGTCGGTGCGTTGGGGGCCGGTGTCCTGGCCGTGGGACTGCTGATTCTGCTGGTCGTGGTGCGTCGTGTGCGCCGGACAGTGTAGTGTTGGCACCCCGGTAGATGGATAGCGAGTTGGTGCAGGCGTTATGGTCGTTGCTGACCGACCCTAACGTAGTTTACATCCTGCTCATCATCGGGTTGTGGGCGGCAGCGGCGGCGTTCTATGTGCCCGGCACGGGAATCTTGGAGGTCGCTGCAATCGTCTGCCTGGCGCTGGCGATTGCCGGGCTGACGCAGTTGCCGGTCAACGTGGTGGGGGTGATCCTCATCGTCATCGCCGGTGTGCTGTTCGTCGTTGACCTCAAGGTACAGAGCGTGGCGCTCACCGTAGGGGCGGCCGTATCGTTGGTGTTGGGATCGGTGTTTCTCTTCCCCCCGGCCGAGGGTGCGCTGCGGCTTTCCCCCTGGTTGATCGGAGGCGTGACGTTGGCCTCGTTGGGGTTCTTCGGGGTGGCGTTTTTCGCTGTGGCGCGTGCCCAGCGATTGCGCGCCAAAGTGGACGCAGAAACAATCGTCGGCAAGAGAGGTACGGTCGCTACGTCCATTGACCCTGTGGGCACAGTGCAGGTGCAGAGCGAACTGTGGACGGCGATCGCTGACGAGCCTATCGGCGTGGGTGAGGAGGTGGAGGTTGTGGCTCTGGAGGGACTCAGGGCACGTGTCAAGCGTGTGAGTGCAATCCAATAGCAAGGAGGTGGTGAAATGCAATGGGTCACACTGCTCGTGTTTCTTTTCCTGGGCGGTTTTGCCCTGCTGGTCATTCTGGCCTCGATGATCCGCATCGTGCGTGAGTACGAACGGCTGGTCGTTTTCCGGCTGGGGCGGTGCATCGGCACGAAGGGCCCAGGACTGGTGTTGCTGATCCCCTTCATTGACAAAGCCGTCAGGGTGGATCAGCGTGAGCAGTTTATGGAGATTCCCCACCAGGTCTGTATCACTAAGGACAACGCGCCTATTGGGGTGGATTTTCTCATCTACTGGAAGGTGGTCAATCCTGAGTTGAGTGTGCTGCAAGTGGGACAGTTCGCGCAGGCCTCGGTGGGTATCGCCACGACGACACTGCGCGCCGTCATCGGTGACATTGATCTTGACAACGTGCTGGCCCAGCGGGAGCACATCAATCAGGTCCTACGGGTCAAACTGGACGAGGTGACGGAACGCTGGGGCGTGAAGGTGACCGCGGTGGAGATCCGCGAGATTGAGCCGCCGCGGGAAGTCCAGGAAGCGATGAACCGGCAAATGGCGGCGGAGCGGAATCGGCGCGCGATGGTTACGGAGGCCGACGGCAAGCGAGAGGCCGCCATCAAAGTCGCCGAGGGTGAAAAGCAGGCCGCCATTCTGAAGGCCGAGGGTGAGAAGCAGGCCACAATTCTGGAGGCGGAGGGGTTGCGGACCGCGCAGGCGCTGCGGGCCGAAGGTTTCGCCGTGGCATTGAACAAGATTTGGGAGACGGCACGTCAGGTGGATCCCAATACGATGACGTTGCAGTACTTCGAGACGCTGAAGCAACTGGGGGCAAGCCCGGCGACGAAGTTCATCTTCCCGATGGAGTTCGCCAGCCTGTTGAAGCCCTTCGTCGAAGCGGGGAAGGCGAGCGACGAGCGGCAGTAGCGCCCCGTCAAAAGGCATCATAGTAGCGGCTGTGGTCGCTCCGTGTGGGGCAAGCGACTGAAGTCGCTACTATTCTAGCAGGACTCCGGCGATTTTGCTCGTAGTAACGACTTCAGTCGTTCAAAGCGAGAGCAAAGCGAGTTACCCAAAGCGCCCGGTGATGTAATCCTCGGTGCGTTGATCGTGAGGCCTGGTGAACAATAGTTCGCCTGGCCCTTCCTCAACCAATTCACCCTGCAACATAAAGACCGCGTGATCGGCCACGCGAGCGGCCTGCTGTACGCTGTGGGGGACGATGACGATGGTGTAGCGCCGCTTCAGTTCCTGCAGGCTGGCCTCGACTTTGGCCGTCGAGATGGGGTCCAGCCCCGAGGTCGGCTCGTCGAGCAAGATCACCTCCGGCTCCAGCGCCAGTGTGCGAGCCAGGCACAGCCGCTGCTGCTGCCCGCCCGAGAGCGCGCTGGCCGGCTCGTCCAGCCGATCCTTCACCTCATCCCACAACGCCGCCGCCCGCAGGCTGCGCTCGACCAGTTCATCCAGCCGGGCGCGATCGCGCACTCCCGCCAGTTCTGGCCCGTAGGTCAGGTTCCGTCGGATGCTCATCGGCAGCGGAACCGGTGTGGCGAAAACCATCCCCACGCGGCGGCGTAGCGCGTGCACGTCCACCCCCGGCGCGTAGATGTCCTCCCCGTCGAGCAGCACCCGCCCCTCCAGATGCCGTCCCGGCACCAGGTCGTTGAGCCGGTTCAGGAGCCGCAATAGCGTGGACTTCCCTCCACCTGCCGGGCCGAAGATGGCCGTGATCTTGTGGGGGTAGATGCACAGGCTGATGTCGTGCAGTGCCCGGGCGCCATCTTCGTAAATGTAGGAGACGTTTTCCAGCAAGAACTTGGGCTCTCTCATCGCTTCACCATTGTCGCCGGCGGCGGAAGTGGCTGCGGATGACCGTCGCCAGCGCGTTCATCGAAAGGACGAAGGCCAGCAGCACCAGCGCGGTGCCGTATTGAATGCGCAGCGGCATCCCCGGTACCTGGGTGCTGATGACAAAGAGATGATAGGGCAGCGCCATCGTCTGGTCGAAGATGGAGCGGGGGAGGCGCGGCAGGAAGAAGGCCGCCACGGTGAAGAGAATCGGCGCGGTCTCCCCTGCGGCCCGCTCCAGTCCCAGGATGACACCGGTGAGGATGCCCGGTAGGGCCTGAGGCAACACGACGCGCCGGACGGTCTGCCATTGGGTGGCCCCCAGCGAAAGGCTGACGATGCGGAAGGACTGAGGCACTGCCCGCAGTGCTTCCTCGGCCGTGCTGATGATGACCGGCAGGGTCATAATCGCCAACGTCAGTGAGCCGGCCAGGATGGAGGTGCCCAACCGAAGGAAGATGACGAACAGCCCCAGGCCGAACAGTCCGTAGACGACCGAGGGCACTCCGGCCAAGTTGATAATCGCCAGTCGGATGAGGCGGGTGAGGGAGGTATCGTGGGCGTACTCCGCCAGGTAGATCGCTACTGCTATTCCCACCGGTACAGCGAAGATGGCAGTACCCAGTGTCAGAAGCACTGTGCCGACGAGGGCGGGCCAGATGCCGCCAGCCCGCATCCCCTCCCGTGGCATCGCGGTGATGAACTCCCACGAGATAGCGGACGCACCCTGCACGAGGATGTAGCCCACCAGCAACAAGATAGGCAGCACCACTATGGTGGTGGCAAGACCCAGGAGTGTAAAGCCAAGTTGCTGGCGAAGTTGTCTGGACATTTGAGGAACGCTATTCACGACAGCAGTCTCCCATACCGCCTTCCCTGCCGGAAAATTGCCCACGCGGCAACCAGGTTGATGATGAAAGTGACGAGAAACAGCACCAGGCCGATGGCGAACAGGACGTGATAATGGGTGCTGCCCTGGGCTACCTCGCCCATCTCGGCGGCGATGGTCGCCGTCATTGTGCGCACCGGCATCAGCAGCGAGTTGAGCGTGAGCGGCATACGTGCCGCGTTGCCGGTGACCATCATCACCGCCATTGTCTCGCCGATGGCCCGTCCCACCCCCAGCATTACCGCTGTGAGGATGCCGGAGCGGGCTGCCGGCACCGTCATCCGCCAGATGGTTTGCCAGTGGGTGGCCCCCAGCGCCAGCGCCGCATCGCGATAGGACTTAGGTACGGCGTCCAACGCATCCTCGGCCACGCTGACGATGGTCGGCAGTGCCATGTAGCCCAGCATCAGCGAGCCCGATAGCGCAGTCAGGCCGGTCGGGGCGCCCAGGTACTCGCGCACCAGCGGCGAGACGACCACCATCCCCAGAAAGCCCAGTACCACGGAAGGGATACCGGCAAGTACCTCGATAAGGGGCTTGAGGACTTCGCGCATCCAGCGGGGTGCGACCTCTGCGATGAAGACCGCCGTCAGGAGTCCCAGCGGGAGGCTGATAGCCGCTGCTCCCAGTGTCACCAGCAGTGAGCCCAGCACCAACGGCAGGATGCCGAAGTATTCCTCGTTGGGGTACCAGCGGGTCTGGAGCAGATCGCGCAGTGACACCTCGAAGAACGTCGCGCCGCCCTCGCGTAGCAGGAACAGGAAAATGAGTGCCAGAAAGAGGATGACCAGGATACCGGTGGTCTGAATTAATCGCTCGATGAGGTATTCGGAGAAGGTCCTTTGAGTTCGCGTATGGCCTGCCATATCCGCTATTATACCATATCCATCCGTCCGCAACAGTAACTACTCATTCTCTGGAGGTGATCGTTCTCAGGGTATATTCTTGTCCAATCGTAGTGGTTTGACATCGTGATAGTTGTGTGCTAAGATGCAAATAGCGCTGATGGAGGAGGGGACAATGACGATTAGAATGTTGCAGTTTGTAGGAACAATTTGGCAGGAAGGCAATATGTATACCGCCTACTGTCCGGAGTTAGACCTGGCGACTTGCGGACACACTATCGAAGAGGCCCGACACAATTTGCGTGAGGTCATCGAGATTTTCCTTGAGGAGACGGCAAAGATGGGCACTCTTCGGGAACTGCTTGCTGAAGCCGGATATAGCCTTGATGAGGTGGCGCAGGAACCTGTCCGCCACCTGGTTGCCCTCGCTCCACTTCAAGTGTCTATCCAGGTTGCCTGATGCCCCGCATCACTCCCACTGACTGGCGTACACAAGTCTCTTCTTATGGCCCCCACCACCGCGTGATTAGCGGCAGCCACACGACGTGCGATTGCATCACCACCTCCCGGCGCGTGAAAGGCCCCAGCACGCTCCCGTCAATCTCCGCCGTGTTGGTCAGCGGCAGGCCGAAGGTGATCGCCGCCGTCGGAGAGAGCACGTAAGTCACGCGCACTTCGTCGCTCGGTGTGACCGGGCCGCTCCACCGGATCTGGCCGCCCGCGTAG
>QMOC01000034.1 GCA_003648085.1 Chloroflexota bacterium | reverse complement strand
CCCTTTGAAGTTGTTCAAGTACGATGTGGCCTTCTGGCTCTGTACCTACCTTCGGGCTCGCAAGGCCGGTTGACGAAAATGTGAAAATCGCCGACAATACGATTAGGCATGCTATCAGCTTCATTACTCACCTCCGAGTGAGGTTGTTTCTACTGATAGTATGCCATCAATTATCTTAGTTGTCCAGGGACACTACCCACTGGGTAGTTACGTCAAATTTGACAAGCCAGGATTAATTTGGTAAAATTTACATTAACGTGTTATCCGCAGTTTTTCTGGTAGAATGAGAGGAGGTGATGGCGAGCCACATATTCGTCTTTGTTCTCAGGACAGGCTCTTTCCAGGGGACGGCTACCCTGCCGGTGTGTATGCCTGTCTTTTGTCAGTATCAGTCAACACCTTAACTAAGGAGGAGAAAGACGATGAAAAAGTTCGCATTACTCAACCTGTTGGTGCTCTTGAGCCTGGTGCTGGCAGCTTGTGCTCCGGCTGCTCCGGCAGGCCCCAAAGTGAAGATGGGTGTGCTAATCCCTGAGACCGGCGCCTTGGCAGAGTTCGGCGCAGGCTTCAGGCAGAGCACAGACCTGGCGGCAAAGCAGTTCGAAGAGGCGGGCTTCCCCATCGAGTTGGTTTACGCCGATACGGAGACCAGCGCCATGCCCGCCGTGGAGGCGGCGCGCACGCTGGTGGACGTGGAGAAGGTGCAAGTCCTGATCGGAGCGGCGGCCAGTGGCGTCACCATCCCCATAGCGGAGTCGGTGGCCATCCCCAGCGGGGTCCCTCAGATCTCCAACGCCTCCACCTCTCCCTTGATCACCGTGCTTCCGGCCGATGAGGGGAAGGACTACCTCTTCCGAACTTGCTTCTCCGATGCCCTTCAGGGGATAATTGCGGGCAAGTTGGCCGCTGAGCAGGGCTACAAAACAGCCTCGGTGATATGGGTCAACAACCCCTATGGCGAGGGGCTGGCGGAGAACTTCAAGGCCGCCTTCGAGTACCGAGGAGGGACAGTCCTGGAGATGGTCCCTCACGATGAAGCCGTGGCACCTACCTACGTCTCGGAACTCAAGAAGGCCATGGAGGGGGAGCCCGATGTGCTGTTCTGCATCAGTTACCCCGGTCACGCCACCGTCTACCTGAAGGAGTTCATCGAAGCGGGCTACAATGAGACCACCGATCTGCTCTTCTGCGATGGCACCAAGTCCGCAGAGATGCCCGCGGAAATAGGTCCAGAGTATCTGGCGGGATTCTACGGTACCGCCCCCGGTAGCGCCGTGGGGGCAGCCCATGATGCGTTCGCGACGGCGTTCGAGGAGGAGTACGGCGAACTGCCACCTTTGCCCTTTATGGACACCATCTACGATGGTGTCGTTGCGGCTGCCCTGGCTGCAGCCGCCTGCGACGCAAAGGGCATGGACATCACGCCGACCTGCATCCGGGACCACCTGCGAGAGGTGGCCAAACCGCCGGGAGAGACGATCATCCCCGGGTCGGAGAACTTCAAGAAGGCCCTGGATCTACTCAAGAAGGGGGAGGCCATCAACTACGAAGGCGCTGCCGGATCGGTGGATTTTGACGAGGCCGGTGACGTGATCACCCCCGTTGAAATCTGGATGTACACAGAGACGGAACCATACATCGAATCCGTGAGCATGGAAGCCGAGATCCCTGAGAGGTGATCTGGGAGCGGCTAAAAAGGAGGCCGGCCACCTATCGGTGGCCGGCCTTTTTTCTGAAGAGACCCTAAGGGTTTCAGAAACCCTTAGGGTCTACGGTCCTAAAACCTGGATACCTGCCTCTCCTCCCCTATGAGACCCTTGGGTCTCCTCAACATGATGATCACCAGCAGAAGGCCGATGAGGATGTAGCGGATGTAGGGGGCACGGGTTTGGAAGCCGGCCGGCACCACGTTGCGGATGAGAAAGGTGCTCCAAGACCAGATGGCCCAAACCACGAATCCCCCCAAGATGGCTCCTTTGTTGTTGCCTGTTCCTCCCAGGCTGAGCATGGCCCAGATGATGAAGGTGCCGAACATAGGCGTGAAGAGGCTGGGCTGGACGGCGGCCGAGTAGTGGGCGTAGAGTGCCCCTCCTATCCCCATAATCATCGCTCCCACAACCAGGGATTGGAGTTTAAAGAGGAAAACGTTCTTCCCATTGGCGCTGGTCATCACCTCGTCCTCCCTCATCGCCCGCAGCACCCTTCCCCAGGGGGAGCGAATCCCTCTCTCTATGGCGATGTAGATGAGCGCCAGGAAGGCCAGGACGATCGCCAGATAGAGGTAGTTGTAGTATTGGGGTGGAACCAGGCCGTAGAGAGGCTTGGGTAAACCAACCAGCCCCTCAGGGCCGTTGGCCAGCCAGGGCTCGTTGTTGAAGAAGAGACGCAGAGTCTCGGCGAGGCCGATGGTGGAGATAGCCAAGTAGTCCGCTCTCAGCCTGAGGGTAAGCAGGCCGATCAACGCGGCCCACAGGCCGGAGGTGATGGCGGCTGCTAACACCCCCACCAGGAAAGGCTGGTTCAGACCAATTGCCTGGTCTACGTAATCGGCGAGTACACCGGTGGGCAGAGGGGTGGTGACCAGGGCAGAGGTGTAGGCTCCTATGCAGAAGAAACCGGCTATGCCGAAGTTCACCAGCCCGGTATAGCCCCACTGGACGTTCAGCCCCATGCTGAAGATGGCGTAGATGGCGGCCATGATGGCGAAAGAGGCCAGGAAACTGAGGATCCCTCCGATGTCTATTCCCATGATTATTTACCTCCTTCCGAAAATCCCTTGCGGTCTGAACAGCAAGACGAGCACCATGATGATAAAGGCCACGGCCGGCTTGTAGGTGGGGAGCAACCAGGCCGTGGAGACCTGTTGGGCTATGCCCATAACCAGCCCGCCAACCAGCGCCCCACGGATGCTCCCCAGGCTTCCCAGGATGGCTGCGGCGAAGAGTGGGAGGAGGAAGAGCCAGCCCATCTCCGGGCGAAGTTGGGTCTCGATGCCGTAGAGGACGCCCCCAACTGCTGCCAGCGCTCCTGCTATTCCCTCGGTCCACACGATCATGCGCTCCGTGCTGATACCCGCGATGCGGGCCAGATCGGGGTTATCCGCTACAGCCCGCAGTGCCTTGCCCATCTTCACCCTGGTCAGGAATAGATAGATCAAGGCCACCAGGGCCCAGGCTACGACCATGATGAACACTTCGTCGGTCCTCAGTTTGATCCCCAGGGGAAGGAAGATCATGGGACGCACGCTTGGGGAGTAGAAGTGATAGTCGGCGCCCCAGAGGATGTATATCAGGCCGCGGAGAGCAAAGGCTATGCCCATGGAGACCATAGCGAAGAGGATGGGTATGGCCCCCCGACGTCTCAACGGCTCGTAAACCCAGCGGTTGAACAGGATGCTCAGGCCGGCGGTTATGAGGATGGCAGGGATAAAAGCCACCATCAGCCCCCAGTTAAAGGAAAAAGGCCCTACTTTCCCCTGGAGAAGTCCTCCCATGGAGAATAATGTTGATACCAGCAAGGCAATGTAGGCCCCGGCAGTCATTTTGTCTCCATAAGCGAAGTCGAACATGCGGGAAATGTGGGCGATCAAAGTGATGCCGATGGCTCCCAGAGCGATGATGCTGCCCAGGATGATCCCGTATACGGTTAACTCAAGCATCTTTACCTCCCTAGATAAAGCCTTCCGATTTCTTCGTCTTCTGCTATCTCCTGGGCGCTACCCTCTGCTTTCTTCTCCCCCCCCTCCAGGATATAGGCTCTATCGGAGCTCTGCAAAGCCTTAGGGGCGTTCTGCTCCACCAAGAAGACGGTCACCCCTTGCTCATTCAACTGCTCGATGCGCTCGAAGATAGCGTCCACGAGGAAAGGAGCCAGGCCAGTAGATATTTCGTCCAGGAGAAGCAACTCAGGGTTCAACATCAAGGCCCGGCCGATGGCCAGCATCTGCCTCATGCCTCCGCTGAGTTCCCCCGCCCGGCTCTTCCTGCGGTCGGCCAGGTCGGGGAACAACTCGTATACCTCTTCCATCCGAGGACCAATATCGTCCTCTCGGATGAAGGCCCCCATCTCCAGGTTCTCCTGAACGGTCAGGGAGGGAAAGATGTTGTACTCCTGAGGGACATAGGCCATCCCCATCCTCACCAGCCTTTCCGGCGGGAAACCGCTGATGTCCTCTCCTTTGAAGTAAATCTTCCCCTTCCAAGGCCTCAGAATCCCGAAGATGGTTCTCAGCAAGGTAGTCTTGCCGGCTCCATTGGGACCCAGCAGGCAGACGACCTGCCCCTCCTCCACCTTAAGGGAGAGGCCATGGAGAACCTCCATGCTTCCATATCCTGAAACTACGTCTTCCACTCCCAAGATGGTCATTGGCTTCCACCTCCCAGATAAATCTCCAGCACCCGTGGGTCTCTTCCGATCTCCTCGGGTGAGCCTTCGGTCAGTTTCTTGCCCCGGTCCATCACGATAATGGGGTCGCAGACATCCATCACCAGTTCCATCTCGTGTCCGATGAGGAAGACTGTGACTCCTTGCTCGCTCACCAACCGGCGGATATGCTCAGCCAACACCCGCCGCTCGGAGGGATTCACCCCCGCCCCCGGCTCGTCGAAGAGGATCAACTCGGGTTCGGCCATCATCGTGCGGGCCAACTCCAGGAGCCTCTTCTGGCCTCCAGAGAGGTTGCCGGCATATTCGTCCTTCAGATGCAGAAGTCCGACCGAGTCGAGGGCTTGCAGGGCCTTTTCCCTGATCTCACTCTCCTGCCGCCTCACCCGCAGGGGGATGAACCAGGTCTTCCACAGGTTCTCTCCCTCCTGGCCTGGGGGAACCAACATCAGGTTCTCCAAGACCGTCATAAGTTTAAGTTCCCTGCTGATCTGGAATGTGCGGCAGAGCCCCTTCTGGAAGGTCTGGTGAAGCGAGAGGCCATCAATCCTCTCACCCTTGAAGTAGATCTCCCCTGCATCCGCCTTATAAAGGCCGGAGATGACATTGAACAGGGTGGTCTTTCCTGCGCCGTTAGGCCCGATAAGACCGGTGATGCGCTGGGAGGCTACATCGAGGGAAACGCCGTCCACGGCTTTGATGCCGCCGAAGTACTTGCGGACGTTGCGTACAGAAAGAATGGGAGAATTGCCGTTGCCGTCCAAAGATCCACCTCCTTGTGACTTCTAACTGTCTTGCCACTTACATAGGAGAAGCATTGAGCGACTCATCAGTCCAAAGATCCACCTCCTTCCAGCCTTAACTGCCGTTTGCAAGTATCTTCTCAATATTCTGGGGCAGCGCGTAGGACAAATTGGCAATTTGCCCCACATCCCCCAAGTTATTGAGAGGATACGTTTGCAACGTATTCTGATTATCCTAGGCCCAAGTGACTGGCTTGGAAGACCAAGATTCAATAAGTGCTATTATATCCACGTTCATAGAATAGGCAACTGCTAGACGATTGCTTTGACACTTGGGGGGACAACCGGGTTCTCACTTCTCCCCCAGGTACGCCTTGCGCACCCGCTCGTCCCGCAGCAGTTCCCCTGCCGTGCCGGAGAGGACCACCCGGCCGGTCTCCAGCACGTATCCCCGATGGGCCAGTTTGAGGGCCGCGCGGGCGTTCTGCTCCACCAGCAGGATCGTCACCCCGCGCTTGTTGATCTCCCGGATGGTCTCGAAGATCGCCTTGACCAACATAGGCGCCAGACCCAGTGAGGGCTCGTCCAGCATCAGGATGCGCGGCCGGGCCATCAGCGCGCGCCCAATGGTCAGCATCTGCTGCTCCCCCCCGGAGAGCGTGCCGCCAAGTTGGTTCTTCCGCTCTTCCAGCCGGGGGAAGAGGTCGAAGACGCGGCGACGGTTCTCTTCGATGGCCTCTCTGTCCCCACCCAGGCTGTAGGCCCCCATGTTGAGGTTCTCCATCACCGTCAAAGTGCTGAAGATTTGGCGGCCTTCGGGCGCGTGAGAGATGCCCAGTTTAACGATGCGGTGGGCCGGCAAGCCGTTGATATCCTGCCCATTGAATTTAACGCAGCCCTCGCGGGGGCGGATCAGGCCGGAGATGGTGCGCAACGTCGTCGTCTTACCGGCCCCGTTGGCTCCAATGAGCGTAACGATCTCTCCCTCTTCCACCTCCAGATTGATGCCCTTCAGCGCGTGGACGTGGCCGTAGTAGGTGTGCACGTTTTCGATCTGCAACAGCGCCACGGTCACACCTCCTCCTTGCCCAGATAGGCCTCGATGACTCGTTGGTTGCGCTGCACCTCGGCCGGCCTGCCCTCGGCAATCTTCTCGCCATTGTCCAGGGCGATGATCCGATCGGAGATGCCCATCACCACCTTCATATCGTGCTCGATGAGCAGGATGGTCACTCCAGAATCACGGACCTGGCTGATGATGTCCATCAATTCGCTGGACTCCTTCTCGCTCATGCCTGCCGTTGGCTCGTCCAGGATCAGGAGCTGGGGGCCGGTGGCCAGGGCTCGGGCAATCTCCAGGCGTCGCTGGTCGCCGTAGGGCAGGTTCTTGGCCAACTCGTGCCTTTTCTCATATAGTCCCAGGAAGCGCAGGCAGCGCTCCGCTTCCCGGAGGATACGTTGCTCTTCCAGGCGTTGGCTCCTGAGACGGAATATGGCACCTAACACTCCAGCCCTGGTACGGCAGTGCTGGCCGGCCATGACGTTCTCCAGAGCCGTTATATTGGCGAAAAGGCGGATGTTCTGAAAGGTACGGGCGATGCCTAACTCGGTAATGACGTGGGGCCTGAGGCCCAAAAGGCTCTGGCCGTTCAGCCTTATCTCCCCCCCATCTGGGGGGTAGATGCCGGTGATCAGGTTAAAGACGGTGGTCTTGCCCGCCCCATTGGGACCGATCATGCCCAATATCTCACCCTCATCAAGGTGGAAATCCAACCTCTTGACGGCCGTCAGGCCGCCGAATCTCTTGGTTAGACCTTTCACTTCCAAAAGGGCCATTTCACTATCTCACTCGCTAGCCGTTAACTCTGCGGCACGGAGCTCGTGGCGCCTTATGGGGCTGGGCCAGAAGCCTTCGGGGCGGAAGATCATCATGAGCATCATAGCCGCCCCGAAGACCAGCATACGCCATTGGACAACTTCTTCCAAGACGTCTCGTAATAACTCCGGCAGGACGACCATGCCCAGAGTGCCCACCAGCACCCCCGGGATGGACCCCACCCCTCCGATGATGACGATGCAAAACATGACGCACGAGTTCCAGAAGCTGAAGGTCTCCGGGGCGATGACGGTGTAGCGGCTGGCATAGAGGGTGCCTGCTACCCCGGCCCAGGCAGCGCCGATGATAAAGGCCAGGAGTTTCACCTGAGTAGTGTCAATGCCCATGGCCTCGGCGGCCAGTTCATCCTCCCGCACGTAGATCCAGGCCCGCCCCAGGCGGGAGTTCTCCAGCCTGCGCATGGCGAAGATGGTGAAGACCACGAAGGCCAAGGTCAGGTAGTAATAGTGGATGGGCTGGTGGAAGACGAAGCCGAAGATGCTGGGGCGGTCAATCCCCCTGATGCCGTTTATCCCCCCCGTGATCCCCAAAGGGTCGTTGAAGAGGAAGAGGCGCACGATCTCTCCAAAGCCGATGGTGACCAGACACAGGTAATCGCCCCGGAGGTGCAGGATGGGCTTGGTGATAAGGATGGCGAAGAGGGCCGAGACCAGGGCACTGATGGGCAAGGTGACAAAGATAGGGATACCGTAGCGGGTGTTAAGGATGGCGGTGGTGTAGGCCCCCACGGCCCAGAAGGCAGCGTGTCCCAATTGGAAGAGGCCCGCGTAGCCGAGGATGATGTTGAGGCTCAGGCCCAGGAGGGCATAGATACCGAAGAAGACGGCCACGGAGATCCAATAATTGCTGGTAAACCAGGGGAAAAGGATGATCCCCAACGCCAAGGCGAGATACCACCAGCGCTGGTCAATACCCTTCAGACGAAGAAATAGGTCCTTCATTCACAAACTCTCCTTGAGCGAGGAAAGATAACCTCATAGTTACAGTGGGCCTACCCGTCAGGGCGGGGGTGTGGGGGTGCTCCCCTGCCTTAAATTTTTTCCACCACACGTTCACCTAAGAGGCCGGTGGGTCTCAAAATAAGGATGAGGATCAAGATGAGGAAGGCAATGGCGTCCTTCCAGGCGCCTCCCCACGGAAGATAGCCCGCCGCCAGGGTCTCGAAGATGCCCAGGAGAAACCCGCCCACCATGGCCCCGGGGATGTTGCCGATCCCCCCCAGGATGGCGGCGACGAAGGCCTTGAGACCATAGCCCCAGCCCATGGTAAAGTTGATCCGCCCATAGTAAAGGCCAATCATTATTCCTCCTGCCGCCCCCAGGGCCGGGCCGAGGAGGAAGACCAAAGTGATGATGCGGTTGACGTCAATGCCCATCAGGCGGGCCGTGTCGTGATCGAGGGCCACGGCCCTGATGGCCGTGCCCAGGCGCGTTCTCTGGATGAAGAAATAGAGCCCTCCCATTAGCAGAATAGAGATGACCAGCGTTGCCAACTGCACGAGGGTGACGTAAGCGCCCCCGATGGACCAATGGATGTCCGGGAGGATTCCCTTGGGGTAGACGTGGTACCTGGGGCCATAGATGAGCATCACCACGTTCTGCAGGAAGATGGAAGCCCCCAGGGCAGAAACAACGGGGGCCAGCCTCCCCGCCTTACGTAAGGGTCGATAGGCCACCCGCTCCAGGAGCGCCCCTGTTAAGGCCACCATCCCCATCGCCATCAAGAAGATGATCAATAGGGCCACGAGAAGGTTGGGAATGAGGCCGCTGATAATAAGGGCAATCACCAAGGTATAACCCAGATAAGAACCCACCATGAAAAGATCGCCGTGGGCGAAGTTGATCAACTTGAGGATACCATAGACCATAGTGTAGCCCAGGGCGATGAGGGCGTAAAAGGCCCCAATAGTGATGCCGTTGATAGCCTGCTGTAGAAAGAATTCCATCAGCCACTCCCTAGACAATGGACGGCAGCAGGCAGCAGGCAACTACACTCGCCGCCTGCCGCCTGCTGCTTGCCGCGACTGGCGGGCCTACTTCTCGTAGGGCACGAACTCTCCGTTCCTGATGACGTAGAACTTGTGGATGGTGCCCAGGCGGTCGCCCTTCTCGTCGAAGCCGATGATGGGCCCGGTGATGCCCGGGTAGTCCTTGAACTCGGTGTGGAGATACTCGGCCATCTTGTCCGTGTCGGTGGAGCCCGTGGCCTTGATAGCCTCGACGATGACGTTGAAGGCGTCGGCGGCCATTACCCACCAGATGCTGGCCGGGGGCTCGCCGTACTTGGCCTCGAACTTCTCGATGAACTCCTTGGCCTCGGGATAGGGGAGGTCGTGGGGCAAGGGCTCGGTGCTCACCAGCGCGCCCTCGGCCGCCTCCACGCCGGCGATCTCGATCATCTCCGGGTTGTTGCAGGCGTTGCCAAGGGCGAACAGGATGTCGGGCGTGAGCCCCAGCTCCCTGGCCTGTTTCAGCAGGAGCCCGCCGTCGGGGTGATAGCCGGTGAAGTAGATGGCGTCGGGCTCAGCGGCCTTGATCCTGGTCAGGATGGGAGTGTAGTCGGTTTCGCCCGGGGTGATGGCGTCAATGAGGCCCTCCCCGCCTCTCTCCTCATAATATTTCATTGCCCACTCGGCCAGGCCCTTGGCGTAGGTGGAGTTGTCGTGGAGGAAGAAGGCCTTCTCGATCCCCCACTCAATGAACTTCTCGGCCACAAAGAGCCCCTGGCGGTCGTCGAGGAAGCAGGTGCGGAAGAATTGCTTGTAGCCCTTGGTGGTCAGTACGGTGGCGGTGGAGGAGGGGGTGATCTGGAGGATGTTGGCCTCGTTGTAGATGGCCGAGGCAGGCTCGGTGCAGGTGGATGAGTAGCTTCCCACCACAGCCACCACGCCCTCGTCCACCATCTTGGCGGCCACCAGGGAAGCCTCCGAAGGTTCGCCCTTGTCGTCGGCCTCGACGATCTCGATCATCCGACCATCCAGGAGACCCCCCTTCTCATTGATCTCCTCAGCCAGGAGTTTCACGCACTTAACGAAGCCCTCGCCCTCGTAGGCCCACTTGCCGGTGATGGGTCCTTGCACGGCGATCTTGATGGGCTCCTTGGCTTTAGGAGCGCACCCGGCCAGGTGGGTGAGCACCAGCAACAGAACCAGCGGAACTACGAATCGTTTAGACATGGTTCTCCTCCTTTGGAACGATGAATAGTGCGACCCAGATTATTGGCCGCTCTCAAATGCCTGCGCCCAGCAGCAGGGCTGGGTCTTGCCATCCAGCGTTGATTGTGATAGTTAGTCTCGTGTACCCTCCTTTCTGTCTTGCTGCTCTTGCCATCACGCCCTTGGGTGAGTTCGGGAAACCTCCTGAAGTGTGTGGCGATTGCTCGAGCCAGCCAAAAGCGGATAGATTGTTGATATTATAGCACGAATCAAGTCCTCAGTCAACAAATTGCATTCCCTCACGTAAAATGTTACCGAAGTGGTATAATTCCTTCAAATGATAATGTTACCGGAGGGAACGATGTCCACTGAGGAAAAAATGACTATTGACGAACGACGAAAGTATCTGCGCATAAT
>QMOC01000033.1 GCA_003648085.1 Chloroflexota bacterium | reverse complement strand
GGGCGCACCGGGGGTCCGAACTTGTTCGGGTTTGCCAGCGGGCAACCCCAACAAGTTGGGGCATCCGAATCCTGGCCACGGGAAATCCCAAAGATCCAACCCTGATAAATCGGGGCCTCCGTCGAGTTTTGCACGGGTGTGGCTAAAATCAGTGGGACGTCCGGCTTCAGCCGGAAAATCCCCGCTGAAGCGGGGCCTCCGGCCTTTTCTCCCCACGAATTTTAGCCAGACTCGTTTTGCACCGGAAACGCGCTCTACCTCCCACGAATTCCAGCCAGAATAAACGATATGTGGCAGGCAGCCAGCGCCACCTGCCACATGGAGTTGCTCTTTGCACTGCTCAGCTGAACCGCCTCAGATACTTTTCCAAATCTCGACGAGGGATGATCCCGTACAGCGCAATGACCTTCGCCTAGTGCCTAACAGCAAACGATATGGCCAAACCTGCAAGCGCGATAGCGGATAGATCATTCTCTCCGATCGTCGGAGGCATGTCGGATCGTAGCCTGGGCGGCCGCCAAGCGGGCCACCGGCACGCGGAAGGGGGAACAACTCACGTAATCCAGGCCAACGCGATGGCAGAAGTCTATCGAGGCCGGGTCGCCGCCGTGCTCGCCGCAGATGCCGATCTCTAGGTCAGGGTTGGCCGCCCGTCCCTCCTCCACACATATCTTCACTAGCCGCCCCACGCCGACCTCATCCAGCGTTTGGAAGGGGTTGGCCTCCAGGATCTTGAACGGGACCGGCTTGCCTTCCGCATCCACCTCGCCCGTCTCGATGCCGTCCACGTAATTCATCAGGAACTTCCCTTCGGCGTCGTCGCGGCTGTAGCCGAAGGTCATCTGCGTCAGATCGTTGGTGCCGAAGGAGAAGAAGTCGGCGTATTGGGCAATTTCGCCAGCGGTGAGAGCAGCGCGAGGCACCTCGATCATTGTGCCAAACTTGTACTCGACCTCGATGCCCTCTTCGTCCATCACTTGCTTCGCCACAGCCTCCAGTTTTCCCCGCTCCAGTTTCAGTTCGTTGACGTGGCCAACCAGTGGGATCATCACCTCCGGCATCACCTTCACGCCCCGCTTGGCGCAGCGGCAGGCTGCCTGGAAGTAGGCGCGGGTCTGCATCTCCGTCAATCCTTTGTACATAATCCCGGCCCGGCAGCCGCGCAGCCCCATCATTGGGTTGACCTCCCACAGGGAGTTGACCACCTCGAGCATCTTCTCTTTCTCGGCCAGTTCAGGTGAGTCGGGGTCGGTGCACTTCAGGCGGGTGACCTCCTCGATCAATTCCTCGCGGGCGGGTAGGAACTCGTGCATTGGCGGGTCAATGAGGCGCATGATGACCGGCAGGCCGTCCATGGCTTCGAAGACGTCCTCAAAATCCTGCTCTTGGAAAGGCAGCATCTCATCCAGCGCGGCCTGGCGTTCCTCGTCTGTCTCGGCCAGGATCATGCGCACCACCGCGTCCCGCGCACGTTCATCGAAAAACATGTGCTCGGTACGGCAGAGGCCAATGCCCTCGGCTCCGAACTGGCGTGCCCGCCGGGCGTCCCTACCGTAATCGGCGTTGGTGCGCACCCCGAGTTTGCGAATCTCATCGGCCCAACTGAGCAACTCGACCAGGTCTTTCTGCTTCTCATATTCGACTTCGAGGGTGTGGATCTCGCCCCAGAAGACCTCGCCGGTGCCGCCGTCAATGGAGATGACGTCCCCCTCCTTAACGACACGTCCGGTGGACTTGACGGTGAACTGAGCCTGTTCGACATCCACGCTGATATCTTCACAGCCGGCGACGCAGGGCAGGTTGTTGCCCCGCGCCACGACTGCCGCGTGGGAGGTGGCACCCCCGTGCTGAGTCAGCACACCCTTGGAGACGAGCATGCCCGGCACGTCGTCGGGGGAGGTTTCCGGGCGCACCAGGATGACGGACTTGCCCTGCCGGGCCAATTCGATGGCCCGCTTGGCGTCGAAGACGGCGATGCCGGTGCCGGCACCGGGGGAGGCGTTGAGGCCCTCCGCCAGCAGATCGCCCCGCTCCTCGGCGCTCAGTTTTGCCTCTGGGTCGAAGAAGGGATGCAGGAGTTGGTCCACCTCCTCCGGTTTGACCCGCATCACCGCTTCCTCTTTGGTGAGCAGCCCTTCGTGGACCATATCTACAGCGATTTTCACTGCCGCAGCCGCCGTGCGCTTGCCCGTGCGGGTCTGGAGCATCCACAGTTTGCCCCGCTCGACGGTGAATTCCACATCCTGCATATCGCGGTAATGGCGCTCAAGTTGCTGAGTCACCTCGACGAACTGCTCATAGATGTCGGGCATCACCTCCTGTAACTGGGCGATCTTGAGGGGGGTGCGGATGCCGGCGACTACGTCCTCGCCTTGGGCGTTTTCCAGATACTCACCGTACAGACGCTTCTCGCCGGTGGCCGGATCACGGGTGAAAGCGACGCCGGTGCCGCTCCGCTCGCCCATGTTGCCGAAGACCATCGTACAGACGTTGACAGCCGTGCCCCAGTCGTGGGGGATCTTGTTGAACTCGCGGTAGGCGACGGCCCGCTCGCCGTTCCAGGAGTCGAAGACCGCCTTGATGGCCAGCCGCAGTTGCTCGTAAGGGTCGGAAGGGAATTCCTGGCCGAAGTGCTCCCGATAGAGGGCCTTGTATTGCTCAACCAGTTGCTTCATCCCCTCCAGGCTGACCTCGGCGTCAAACTCGACACCTTCCCTCTCCTTTAACTCACTCAGCAGTTTCTCGAAATGCTCCCGGTCTAGGCCCATCACGATGTCGGAGAACATGGTGATAAAGCGACGATAGGCGTCGTAGGAGAACCACTCATTGCCGGTCAGTTTTGCCAGGCCGGCCCGGGTCTCGTCGTTTAGCCCTAAGTTGAGGACGGTGTCCATCATCCCCGGCATGGAGACACGCGCGCCGGAGCGGACAGAGACGAGGAGCGGGTTTTCCGCATCGCCGAAGCGTCTGCCGGTCTGTCGTTCGATTTCTTTGAGCGCCTCCAGCGTCTGTTCCCACATTCCAGGCGGGAACTCGCCGGTCTTCATGTACTCGACGCATGCCTCAGTTGTGATGGTGAAACTGGGAGGCACGGGAAGCCCTGCGTCGGTCATATCGGCCAGGCCGGCCCCTTTGCCGCCGAAGATGACTTTCATCTCGGCCAGGTCGGGCTCGTGGCCCAGTGTCTCGGCCAGTTCTTCCCTGGCCGAACGGGATGGATAAACCCATTTTTGAGTCACAGTATCTTTCCCTCCTACAGGTTCAAGGTGAAGTTGCCAGTAAAGAAGCGTTATAAAAGCCGGAACAATGTGGGGCTCGCAGATATGAGCCTCAGATGTCCGGTCTCATAAAGTGCCATCGGCAGGATTGTGGTTGAATTATACTCATCTCTTAGAGTAAAGTCAAATTTTGCGTGAGGTCACTGTCAGCGGATTCTTGGATTGGGTTCCCCTGGTTTTGTAGCCATTGCCTGGTTGTGCTATAATCATGTTCATCATAGGTCTCGTCCGAGGAGGGGTTGATGGCTGAGGAAGAATTGGCCCTGCGCAACCGCATCATTGGCCTGTTGTTACGTGATGCACGGGAGCGGGCCGGGAAAACTAAGCGGGAATGTGCGGACACGCTGGGAGTTTCCACCAGCACCATTACGGCGTATGAGGAGGGACGCAAACCCATCTCTCTGCCAGAGTTGGAGGTGTTGGCTTACGTGCTCAATACGCCGATAACGCACTTCTGGGAACGTGAACCGAAACTTGCAGCGCAGGAAAAGCCGCCGCCATTGCGGGAGGTATTGGCCCTGCGCCATCGCATCGTGGGGGCGCTCCTGCGCCAGGCCCGGCTGGAGGCCGGTATCTCCCAGAGGGAGTTGGCGGAGGTACTGGGCTGCTCGGCCAGCCGCCTCTCCGCCTATGAGCACGGAGAGCGGCCCATCCCGCTGGCAGAACTGGAGTTATTGGCCCAGCACCTGCATCTGCCTCTAGAACACTTCCTCGACCACCAGGAAGGCCCGGTGGGAGAATGGCACCGGCAGGAGGAGACCTGGCGTCGTTTCTGCGAACTTCCCAGAGAGGTGCAGGAGTTCGTCACCAAGCCGATCAACATCAAATACCTGGAGGTGGCGATGAAACTGGCCCAGATGCCGGCCGGAGGACTGCGCGCCATCGCCGAAGGACTGCTGGACATCACGTATTGATTGCAGGATTGGGGGTGCCGTGATGGATAAGCCGGCTTCCGCAGAGGAATTGAAGGAGGAAGGGCTGCGGCTGTTCCAGGAAGGGCTGTACGAAGAGGCCGCCGCCAGGTTTGGACAGGCCCAGGAGATGTTCGCCGCCGAGGGGAACGAGGTTGAGGCAGCCGAGATGGTGAACAACCTGGGTGTGATCTATCGGATGCAGGGTCAGTGGGATGAAGCGATCGTGGCCCTGGACGAGGCCAGAGCGGCCTTTGTCCGCCTGAGTGATCGCAGCCGCGAGGCGCAGACGCTGGGCAATCTGGGCGGGCTGTACGCCAGCAAGGGTGAGCGCGATAAAGCGAAGGAATGTCTGCGCCAGGCCGCCGATATCTTCGCCGAACTGGGCGACGTTCAACATCAGGGGGAGACGCTGCTGGCCCTGGGCGTGCAGATGTGGAAGACGGGTGATCGCAGCGGTGGTTTGGCGACCTACGAGGCCGGCCTGCAGACGCTGCAAAAACCGACCGTCAGCCAGAAAGCATTGCGGGGCCTGTTCAATCTGCGCGCCCGGCTGCTAGGGGGCAGGTAGGGGCAACCCTCACGGTTGCCCCCGGAGGGCAGGCGCGAGACCTGCCCCTATGTGCCTCGCAGCGTCGCGCCCAGTTCCCGCTCCAGCCGGCGCACGATCTTGGCCCGCAGTTTGGCAACCTCCCGGTCGGTCAGCGTGCGGTCGCCCGCCTGATAGGTGAGGCGGTAGGCTAGACTCTTCTTACCGGCCCCCACTTGCTCCCCTCGATAGACGTCGAACAGCACGACCGAGCGCACAAGCGGCCTGCCGGTCTGGGCGATGAGGTCGCGTACCCGTATTGCCGGTACTGCCTCGTCCACCACCAGCGCCAGGTCCTCGTAGACCGGCGGGTGGACGGAGATGGGCACCATCCTACGCGGCGCTCCCCAGGCCGCCAGCAGCCCGTCCAGGTCAAACTCCAACGCGCAGACAGGCTGCTCCGGCAGGTCGAAGGCCTCCCGCACCAGAGGGTGCAGTTCCCCCATCACGCCCACCGCGCCGTCCCCAACGCTCACCTGCGCACAGCGGCCCGGATGGAAGGCCGGGTGCTCGCCCGGCTCGAACGTCCCCTCCAGACCCAACCCTGCCAACAGTGCCTCCACTACCCCCTTGAGATCGTAGAAGCCCACCGGCGCGCGGTCCTGTCCCTCCAGCCACGAGCGGGCCTCTCTCGGCCCGGTCATCACGATGCCCAGCCGACGCGGCTCGTCGGGGAGCGTCTGCCCCTCCACCGGCAGGTAGACCGCGCCGATCTCGAAGATGGCCACGCGGTCGAGGAAGCGCAGGTTCTCGCGGGTGGTGTGGAGCAGGGAGGGAAGTAGCGTCTGCCGCAGGTAAGCACGCTCCGCCGACAAGGGATTCCGCAGGCGCAGATGGTCGGCCGGGTCAGGGGGTGGCCCCTGAGGCCGCAGTTTTCCCTCGTCCTCAATGTTCACCAGCGAGTAGGTGATGACCTCGTCCAGTCCACAGCCGGTTAGAAGGTCACGCACGCGCTCAGCCCCTTCCAGGCGGGGGTTGGCCCGCTGCGGCGGCAATTCGTCGCGCATAAGCGTCGTTGGGAAGCGGTCGTAGCCCCAGATGCGTCCCACCTCCTCAACCAAGTCTATGGGCCGCGTGACGTCGAGGCGATGGGATGGAACCATCACGTTCAGGGTTTCAGGTTCCCCGCTGTCTGTTAAACTTGAAACCTGCAACCCCGAAACCTGAAACTCAAGAGAGGTGAGGATGCGGATGATTTCGTCCGTCGGGATCTCGACGCCCAGGACACGGGTGGCGTAGGCCGGGTCAAAGACGACGACCCGCTGCGGCTGACGGCCAGGGTACAAATCACCGATGACCGGGACGACGGTGCCACCGGCCAGTTCCGCCATCAGATGGGCCGCCCGTGCCGCTGCCTTCACCGTCAACTCCGGGTCCACCCGCCGCCCGAAGCGCTGGCTTGCGTCGGTCGTCAGCCCCAGCAGGCGGGAGGTGCGGCGGATGTTGAGGAAATGGAAGTTCGCCGACTCCAGGAGGACGTCGGTCGTCTCCTCGGTGACCTCGCTTTCCAGACCGCCCATCACACCGGCCACGGCCACAGGGCCGCCGCCGTCGGTGATGAGTAGCATTTCTTCGTCGAAGGTGCGTGAGATCCCGTCGAGAGTCATCATCTGCTCACCGGGTTCGGCGCGGCGCACGATAATGACCGGGCGGTCTTCGCCCGGCCTGGGACGCAGGAGGTGGTAGTCGAAGGCGTGCAGCGGCTGCCCCAACTCCAGCATCACGTAGTTGGTGACGTCCACGATGTTGTTGATGGGACGCATCCCGGCGCGGCGCAGCCGCATCTGCATCCAGAAGGGGGAGGGCTTCACTTCCACGCCTCGGATGAAGGCCGCCGAGTAGCGTGGGCACAGGTCAGGATCGGCGATCTCGAGCGCGATGAAGTCAGGCGTGGGGGTCAGTTCCGCCGGATGTCGCTCCAGCACTTCGAGCACGTCCCTTCTGAGCGGCACGTCGAGGAGCGCCGCCGCCTCGCGGGCGATGCCGAAGACCGAGTACAGGTGGGCGAAAGGCCCCTGGATATCGAACTCCAGCACAGCGTCGCCCAGGTACTCGGCCAGCGGCGTACCGACGGGCGCGTCGTCGGGCAGGTAGATGATGTCCACGTGCTCGTCGGAGAGGCCCAATTCCTTTTCCGAGCAGACCATCGCCCGCGAAGTGACGCCGCGGATTCTGGCCTTCTTCAATTTCTTGATGCGCGGCTCCTCGGAGTAGGGATCCCAGAGGCGAGCGCCCTCCATCGCGAAGGCCACCTTGAGGTGCAGATCGCTCTGCCCTCGGAGTGGTAGCAAACTGGGAGGCCCGGAGACGACGACTTCGGGCTCCGGGCCACCGTACTCCACCTCCGCCAGGACCAGCCGGTCGGCGTTGGGGTGGGGATACACGGCGCGGATCTCGCCGACGACGACCTTCTCCGGGTCCCAGGGTAGTTCAGCCCCCGGTAGGCCGATGTATTCGATAGTCTCCACATCCAGTCCGGCCAGTGTCAGCCGTTCGGCCAGTTCCTTGATGGAAACCGGGATGTCTACGTAGTCTTTGAGCCAGGATAAGGGAACCTTCATTGCGCCTCCTCCTATGATCTAAGGGATGGTCATGGTTTGCAGGGTCACAAAGTCGCCAGCCGGAGCACCGGACGAATCCAGTACCGCGACCCGGCCTGCGTCTTCCGTATATAAGCCTACTCGTATGGAGTAGGAGCCGGGTGGCAGGGCCGTCTCAAGCAACACCTGGTGGAAATCCACGACGGTCTCGCCCACCGCCCACCTGTCGGTGGAATAAGTCCACAGCGCCGGAATGCCATCGTGCTGAGCGACCAACTGACCGGCCGCATCCATCACGTGCACGAAGACCTTAAGCATATCAGTCACCGGCTGAGTGGCCTGCCAGTACAGGTACACCCCCAGACGCTGGCGATTGTTGCGTCGTGGCTCGTCGTCGCAGAGATACGTTTCGTAGCCCTTCAGCGTGATACCGTTCGCCCAAGATGCGTATATCGGCTGGTACGAGAGTGGTTCGTCTAATACCCTGTAGATTACGTACTTGCGCTTCTCCTCCACGTACACAGGGGCCAGGCCCTCGGGTCGGCTTTCGGGCGAGAGCAGGAATTGCAGGTTGGGATACAGGGATACGCCGGTGTCGCGGTCGTAGATGAAAAACCAATAGTCGCCACGCTGAAGCAGTTCCAGCAGAGCCTCATACGACTCCAGCCTTGGGGCAATGGCGAACGCCATCGCGAAACGGCGCTTCCACGGATCGGCCACGTCGTGGTAGCGCAGGTGAGTACTGTACACCTGGTCAGCAGATTGCATGCCGGCTGCGTGCAGCGTATTGCTCACTTCGAGCGTCCCCCGGTCTTTTGGATTGCTTCGCATAAACCGTAGTGGATACCCTATGCTCCAGATGGTCAGGAGTATCATCACGGGGATGCGCAACGGGACCGCTCCTCGTCGCATCCTGATTTTGGCCGGCAGGATCGTCCACAGGAAGTACACCGTGGTGAACACCAGCGTCGGCATCAGCACGATGAGAAATCGCTTGTCCAGTCGGATGAAGGAGAGCAAAGCCACGATGCCGACGACGTACAGGCCCAGGAACGTCCGGACGGAGCGCCTGAGTCCGGTGGGGGCCAGCAGCGTGAAGAGTAACCCGGCCTGCATCAGCGGCGCGAAGGGGGCGTCCAGCACTACCGCGTCCTGGGTCACCCAGAAACTGCGAAATTGAGCCAGCCAGTGGGTGACCAACTCTCTCGGATAGGCGCGTATGACCTCCCACACGGGTATATCCATCGGCACGGCGTTCCAGTCGAAGATGTAGTCGCTGCTGCCGGTGAGGTGGAACCAGAGATTATGCGCTTGAGTGGTATAGAATGGGTTTCCTTTAACCAGGGTGCTGGCGATTAATTGAGGGGCTGCTCCCACCGCTGCGCCAAGTAGATATACGCCAGGCACCGACCACCATCCGCGCTCCCGTCGGGCCCACGCGCATCCCACCAGGTAGAGAGCGCACAGGAGGATGCTCAGCGAGGCAGTGTACCGGATGAGGTAACTGAGGCCGGCGAGCAAGCCAGACCAAAAGGCTACGCGGCGTCGCCGTCCGTCTGTGAACAGAGTGGCGAGGGAGCAGATTTGCAATCCCCCCGCCAGCATATCCGTGCTGTCCAGGCTGGCAAAGAAGAGGTAGTGTGCAGTGCAGGCCAGGATCGTTTCGGTGAACAGGGCCAGCGTCCAACTCCCCGTCATCCGCCGGATGAGCAGGAAGGCCCCCAGCAGCCCCAGAATCCCACCGGCGATGGAGAGCGCGAAGGCGGTACTCAGGACGTCGAGACCCAGCGCCACCCCCAGGCGCAGCAATAGCGGGTAGCCCAGCGGATATAGCCCATCCACCCACTGCCACTGGGCCAGGTGGTGCGGGTCAAACCGGGCAGCCCGCTCCGCCCAGGCGAAAAAGTCGGGGTAGCGAACGGTGACCTGACCCGCAACACGGCGCACCTCCACGGTGACGAAGGCCAGGGCAATGACCCAGGCGGTCAGTATGCCGCACCAGCGTTGCCACGCGGAGGGGATCGCACGGGCGCTCGTCTCCTGGGCTGGCGGTGTGCCATCGGCGTTTCTCGAACGATGCGCTTCGCTCACCTATACTCCTGTACGACTAGAACTGCCGCAGGAATCGCAAATCATTCCCGTAGAACAGGCGAATGTCGTCAATGCCGTATTTGACCATCGCAGGTCGTTCGACGCCAAAGCCAAAGGCGAAGCCACTCCATTCGTCGGGGTCGTAGCCGCCGTTTTGTAACACGACCGGGTGCACCATCCCCGCCCCGCACACCTCCAGCCAGCCGGAGTATTTGCACACCCGGCAGCCCGCCCCGCCGCATAGAATGCAGTCCATATCGGCTTCGATGCTAGGCTCGGTGAAGGGAAAGTAGGAGCCGCGAATGCGGATACGACGCTCCGGCCCGTAGAATCGTCGCGCGAACTCGGTCAGCGTGCCGATGAGGTCGGTCATCGTGATGGCGTGCCCTATCGCCAGCCCCTCCACTTGATAGAATTGGTGCTCGGAGCGGGCGGTGATTTGCTCGTAGCGGTAGCATTTACCGGGCAGGATGACGCGGATGGGCTCAGGGTAGCGCTCGCGCATCACCCGGATCTGCCCCGGCGAGGTGTGGGTGCGCAGCAACACCTCGTCGTTGATCCAGAAGGTGTCCCACATATCGCGGGCCGGGTGATGGGGCGGCATATTCAGCAGCCCGAAGTTCAGTTCGTCGGTCTCGACGTCGGGGGCCTCGTAGACCTGGAATCCCATCTCGGCGAAGATGGCGGTGATCTGACGCAGTGTCTGGGTGGTGATGTGCAGGTGCCCCGGCCCGGTGGGGCGGCCCGGCAGCGTGACGTCCAGTGCGCCCCGTTCCAGTTCGCGCTGCATCTCCTCCTGACGCAGTGCCTCGGCGCGGGCCTCGGAGGCTGCTTCCAATCTAGCCTTGGCTTCATTGGCGGCCCGCCCAAAGGCCGGACGCTCCTCCTTGGGCAGTTCTCCGACGGAGCGCAAAAACAACGTCAGCGCACCTTTCCTTCCCAGATAGCGCCTGTGCCAGGCGGCCAGCGCGTCACTGTCTTCCACCGCCTCCAGCGCGGCAAGGGCTTCCTTTTCCACCTGTCTCAATTGGTCAAGCATCGGCAATGCCTCCTACAGTAAAGTGGGAAAAACGGCACAGATATGGTATAATTTTGTCATCAAAACCTGAGCGTAGGGAGTGTTGGGATGTCTTCAATTGCTACAATCACTATAAGCGGGCCGCCGGAGACGTTAGCCAGTCTGGGCACGCGCAGGGCAGTAGTGCTGCCTCTGGATGAATACGAGGCTCTACTGGACCGGCTTGAGGAACTGGAAGACATCATTGACTCTCGCATCGCCTTGGCTGAATACCAGGCCGGGCAGGGGCGTTCGCTTCAAGCCTACCTCGCCGAACGAAAGGAACGCTATCGTGTATCAGGTGGACTGGGCGAGTAGGAAAGTTGAGCGTCAG
>QMOC01000032.1 GCA_003648085.1 Chloroflexota bacterium | reverse complement strand
GACCACGGCCCTACTGCGGGCGCTGGGCATCCCCGCCCGCCCCGCCCCGCTGATGGCCCACCCGGTCACCCAGTGGTGGGGGCCACCCCCCGACGGCTCCGGCTTCTGGGCCAACATGGACACTGCCGCCGGGCGCAGTGCCTACACGGAAAGCGGCGACCTGTGGGCCCACTTCCCGGCCGCCGAGGAGCACAAAATCGGCTTCTGGAGCCCCGACGCCGACGCGCCGATTCACCTGGACTGGTGGACCGAAGAGCCGGCCCTGTGGTGGGAGCACTATGGTGCTTCGCACTGCTATACAGCCACATCCGCCGGGCTGGCCCAGGCGCAGGCCGACTTGGCGACCTTCGCCGCTACCGGTGTCGTGACCCCAGGTGGTGTATCGCCGAACCAACCCCACTACTGGCTCTACTCCCGTGGTTTCAGCGTGGACCTGACCAACGTGCCGTTGCAGGGCTCCTTCATCATCAGTTTCCCCCTGCCGGTGGAAAGCATCACCTACACCCAACTCCTCTCCGTCACCCATTGGACCAACCACCCCGAATGGGTCGTCCACACCTACACCACTACCCAGAGCAACGCCGAGACAGGGGAAAGCCTGACCTGGTACGTGATAGAGATGCAACATCCGCTTGCCTCCTGCTGGGCCTGGATGCGGGAGCAACACAGCCTGGAGTACGAAAATCACGGCTGTGACGACTACACCGGTATCCTGAACTCCGTGGAGAGTATGGGCGGGGGCGTCATCCCGGTCGGCGATGACCGGCTCTTCATCGTCTGGTTCCCCTACGGCTGGTATGAACTGCCCAACAGAAAGTTGGTGATGACGCTCCACGGTAACGGGGGGTGCGCCGAACCGCTGTTCCGCTGGTGGACCGAACTGAGCGGTGAGCGCAATTACGCCATAGTCGCGTTGCAGTACGCCGAGGAGGACCCTTCCACAGAAGACTTGATCTTCGACGACAGTTCCCAAATCTATGAGAACCTGAACACCGCGCTTGGCCAGTTGCAAACCCATTGCCCGGTTGACGATGTTCCCGTGATATTGCACGGGTTCTCCAGGGGCTCTGCCAGAACTTTTGAACTGGCTATGACGGATAGGTCCGACGAGGGAACGAAAACCTTCGCCACATTCATCTCCGACTCCGGAACCGGGTTCGCCGAGACCGGCGGAGAGATACCTCCATTCCTGGAAGACGCGCCGCCGGACGCTTACAGCGGCGCCCGCTTCTGGCTCTACTGCGGTGAGCAGGACCACGAAGGCCAGACCTGCATAGATATGGAGAGGATGGCACAGATCATCCTTGACCTCAACGGAACGATAGATGATTTCTACACAAACCCCACCGGGGGGCACGGCATATTTCTCACCGGCGAACCGGGCGATCCGGGGCCGGCGTTGACGGCCCTGTTTGACTACATAGACACCATCGAGCCGGCCGCGCCCGGTTTCCGTGTCTTCCTGCCCGCCGTGATGGTGGACTATCACTTTTAAGAGAGTAACAACCATGAAGACGAAAGAAGTTAAGTCCCTGATGATTCTGCCCCTTTTTGTGTTACTCCTGGTCGTCATAGGATGTGGGATCAGCGGCCCGCCTGCTAACGTGTCACCTACTATGACATCCAGCCCGCAGGAATCCGCACCGACCACGCCGGTGGAGACGGTAGAAGTTAACGGCTACATCGAGGAGATCAAAGGCGTGAGAGTGCTCCGCGTGTGGGGTTCCCATCAGGAAATGGGGTACGCTCAAGGCTATCTCCTGGCCGACGACCTGGCGGAACTCTTCGGCCATCACCTGTTCGATACCATGTTCGCCAACCTTCCCAGGGAATGGACGTATGAGCGAGTGCTCGGTCTGATGGAGCAATACATCCTCTGGCCGGAGGGCTACCGCGAGGAGATGGAGGCAATGGTGCGCGGGGTGGAGGCCGCGCTGGGGGAACTGCCGCAGATCACCCACGAGCGCATCGAGGCCGGCAGCGTGACGATGAACGCCGATATGATTGCCCTGCTGAACGCCCACACCGATCTGCTGGACCTGCCCCGGGATTGCTGCAGTTTCGCCGCTTGGGGAGCGGTCACCGGCGACGGATACACCAGGGTCGGGGGCAACCAGCAGGGTCAGAGAGGGCCGCTGCACGACTACGTCTTGCTGATGGTGCGCCAACCAGACTATGGCCTGAGCACCGCCTGCTCCAACACCGTGGGGTCACTGACCTGCATGCGGGGGATGAACGAGACCGGTGTGGCCGAGATGCCCCAGGGGGCCGAGACACCGTGGGTCACGGTTGACGGCCCCTGTTACGCCGGCATGCACGCCCGCCTGGTGCTGGAGGCGCAGGCCGCCGGCCCCGACTTGGCCTCGCGGGTCGCGGAGATGTTCGAGGAATATCCCCGCTGCGGCTCGTCTGTCTTCCTGTTTGCCCAGGGCACCTCCTCGTGGGATAATCCACAGCCGGACCAGGTAGCCCTCGTCATCGAGCACGACTACACGGGCGTCACCGTCCGCCTGCCCTCGCACAATCGGCTGCACGGTAACCCGCTGACCGAAGCGATTGTGGCTACTAACCACTTCTTGCAGCGGGAGATTTCGCCCTCCGCGAGGACCACGAGGGAGAGCGACAGGAGATACGATGCCATGGTCGCCGCACTTCAGGAAGGCGTCACCGACCTAGCCGATATGCAGCGAGTCCTCATCGCCTGCGACAAGGGGGGTGTGGCCCAGCAGAGCGTCTATGTGGAACCCGATGCCATGACCATTCACGTCGCCTTCCGACCGAGCGCGGACGCCCCTCACTCCCCCGCTCAAACTCCGGCCTCCTTCACCTGGAAGGAACTCTTCATGCCCCTTGAGGACTTAGTGGATAAATAGGGGGAGCACGACTATGAAGTGGTTAATCTCGCCGATTTCTACCCAATTTGCCCAAAGTCCAATTGAGAGGTGACAAATGAGTAAATCAAAACGCACACTTGGGCTGGCACTCCTGGTACTCCTATACCTGATGTCCCTGAGTTGCTCAGGTGGAGTTAGAGTGAAGGATCAGGACGCCGGTGGCGGTGATGTGATCGCGGAAACCCCAATTCCTGATCCAGGCCCGACGGTAGAACCGGTCACCAAGACCCCTGTCCCACAGAGGGAGCCGACCATATCACGGAGAGAGCCAACTATGGAGGATTGTCGCCATTGGCTCACATCGAGTGAGGAGTTGACGGTGCCCATCGCCTGCCCCGACTGGTCTTTCTTCCGCGCAGAACTCTTCAAGCGCGGGGGTGGAGTGTTTCCCGTCGGAGAGGGGCGGTACTACCTCGCCTGGTTCCCCGATAATTGGGACACCATCACCGATCGCAAAGTCATCATATCGCTCCATGGAACCGGTGGGTGTGCGGAATGGGCACTCAATCAGTGGTATCAGGCAACCTCACACACCTGGGCGTTGGTTGCCATGCAATACTACGACCCGGAGTCGGGCCACTACGACGATGACCGGGTCATCTACGAGAACCTGCAATCCGTCCTGGATGACCTGAAGGCCCACTGCCCGGTCGCCGGCAGCGACGTCTTTTACCATGGCTTCTCCAGGGGGTCGGCCCAGAGCCTGCCGGTGGCGATCCGTGATCGGGCAGACCGCCAGATCTTCTCGGCCTTCATCGCCGACTCCGGGTGCTCAGGCCCCGGCTACCCGACGCTCCAGAATCAACCCGCCGATGCCCTGGCCGGCGCACGTTTCTGGATGTGGTGTGGTGAGAACGACGTCTCCACGGTGGACCCCAGCCGGATGACGTGCGAGGTTATGGATGAGGACATGCGCACTTACATCGAGGCTCACGGAGGGCAGGTGGACGCGCTGATCCGGGAGGAGGGGGGTTGGCACGGGATGTTCAACGATTGCGACGCCGAGGGACACAACTGCGTCACCCGCAAGGCGGAGAATCTGGGGCCGTCGTTGCCTGTGCTATTTGAATACATCGAATCTTTCCCCCAATGAGGAGGCCGCTGAATATTGGACTGGGGTCTGGCGAATTTTGGAGCCCCCACGTTTACGGTATGACCGCTGCAAGATATGGGGGTCGTAGTGGCGACTTCAGTCGCTCTGACTTGGCTTTGAACGACTGAAGTCGTTACTACAAGCAAAGTCGCCAGTGTCCGGTGCGTCAGAAGTAGAGGCGGGCCGGCAGGGTCATCAATCGGCGCTGATGACCGAGGGCACCGGAACGAGAGAATCTATTTCTACAGACATCTCGTCCGTCTTCAGCCATAGCCCGGTGGAGAAACCCCCGTCCAGGTTGAGCGCCACGTCCAGGTTGAGGTCGGATCCCGCCAGGAAGCACGCCAACTCGTGGAGGCTAAGGTAGCCACGAGGGGCAACGATGAAGAGGATACGCCCCTCAAGATCCTGGGCCACGACGGTGCGGCGAGCGGGGCGGCCGTCGTCGGCGTCGGCTGGGAAGCCTATCACGCCGCCCGGTTTAACTAACACCGGGAACGATTGGAGGGCCTCCTTCAGGGGCTCGTCAGGGTTATAGGGCTGATCACGGAGCCAGCGCACGCTCACCCGCCCGTCGGGGCTGACGGCGAACATCCCCGCGAAATCCCCGTAGGAGGTGCCCCAGGCCCGCCCCCCGCTGATCAGCAGCCCTGCGGTCTCGTTTTGAGGGGTGAAGTAGCCGCCGTTGACGATCAGTAACCTTTGAAGGCGCTCGGCCCAGCCGCTCACCGGGCGGGGCGAGACGGGGTCGTAGTGAACACGGAAGTGCACGGCGGCGGGATCGAGCCGCACGATGGTCAGTCGTTCGGCGACCTCGCCGGTCTCCATACGTACCTGGCGCAACTCGACGCCCGGTTGCAGCGGTTGCCAACCGGTGTCGGGCGGCTCGGGGGTGGGCGTTGGCCGTGGGGTGGGAGAGGGCATCAGGGTCGGTGTCGGCGGTGGTGTCGGAGCAGGGGATGGCGGAAGCAAAACGCAGCCTGATGCAAGAAGCAAGATGCAGAAGGCAAGAAGCAGGAAGCAGGAGGCAGGAAACAGGAAGCAAGGGGCGGGAAACAGGGTGCGAAGAACAGGGTGAAGAGTACCACTGTTCCTCCGGCCATTCATCACAAGCAGGCTGATTCTCCGCGTCACACATAGAATTGCCGACGTTCCGCCTGGTTCGGGTCGGCGAGCCAGGGGAAGGCTACACCACCGGCCACGTCCCTGTCCCTGGGACGTCATGTGGAGGCGGGGGCTTCCTCGGCCGCGATACGCTGTGCACACTCCGCCAATTCCTGGAGCCGTTGTGCCTCTACGGAGAGGCCGCGGGCACGCCGCATGTACTCGAAGGCCTGGCCGTATAGTGCGGCGGCCTTCTCCCACTCGTGGGTGAACTCGGCGATGCGGGCCGCCTGCTCAAGCGCCATCGCTGCCAGTTCCCATTTGCCCTCATCAGCATACTGCGCGGCTGCCTGCTCCAGGTCGGCCGGGCGCTGTTTGGGCAATGGACGCTCTGGCTCGGTCAGAACGCGCTCGATGGTCGGCAGCAGCAGGTTGTACCAGTTCGACTTGGGTAAGTATTCGTAGAAGTCCAATTGCGCCGCCCGCGCCTCGGTCTCCAGCGAAGCGTAGCCGGTGAACATGATCACTCGGATGTCAGGCTGCAACTGGCGCAGTATCGCCGCCACCTGAAACCCATCCATCTCAGGCATCTTCATATCCAACACGGCCACATCGCAAGATCTCTCCCGTGCCCGCTCGACTGCTTCACGGGCGCTACTCGCCGTCACGACGGTGTAACCGGCCTGCTTCAGGTAATCCTCCAGGCTTTCGAGCGCGAGCAAATCGTCGTCCATTACCAATATTGTTGATGCCATTGCACTTAACCTCCCCAATAACTGTAGTAACGCTAGAGCCTATCCGAAAAACGTTCGTAGTACGCGCTTCAGCGCGTTGAAACGCGCATTACGAGCCTGATAGGTTCTTAGCCAGGAGAAACACGGTCGGGCTGAATCGGCAGCCAGACAGTGACGGTGGTCCCTTCACCAACGGTGCTGCTCACTTCGATGCGCCCACCGTGGTTTTCGACATTCCTGCGGGCGACGTAAAGCCCCAATCCACTCCCCTTCTGCCCGTTTCTCCAATCCGAGAACCCGATGCGAAAGATCTTATCCTGTGTTTCTGGGGGAATACCGATGCCTGTGTCCTTTACTTCAACGACGATCCATTCATCCCCTTCCCGCCGCGTGCGCAGCGTCAGGGTCCCCCCATCGGGCATAGCCCGCCCGGCGTTGGTCAGCAGGTTGTGGAAAGCCCGCTCTAACTGGGCACGGCTGCCGCTTATCGGTGGGATGTCCTCGCCCCACTCCCGCACGACGGTCACGTTGGGATGGCCATAACGGAACTCCTGTGCCAATCGTTCCAGCATGCGATGGAGGTCGAGCGTCTCCCAGCGCCAGGCTTCACGGCTATCCAGGGCCACGGCCACGTGCCCCAGGTCATCGGCCAGCCGCTTGATACGGGCCAGAATCTGCTGAATGACCTCAATGGAACGCTCACACTCCGGATCTCCAGCCACCCGCCTGGCCAGGGCCTGTACCCGCTGGGTGAGCACGAAGTAGGTGGTGCCGCCGATGTCGTGGCCCACCTCGCGCGCTAAAAGTCGCAGTTCCTCCTCGACCTGCTGCTTGCGGCGGCGCAGTTCCTGCCACTCGAAGCCCCGCTCGATGCGCACGATCCACTGATCCAGGGGCTCAGATTTGTTGATGAAATCCTTCGCCCCTCCGCGCATAGCCGCGATGACGTTCTCGTACACACCGTAGGCGCTGAGCATAATGACATAAGTCTGCTCCTGCAGATGCTTCTCGTGCATTGCGCGGAGCACCTCCATCCCATCCATCCCCGGCATATTGATGTCGAGCAGCATAACGTCATAAGGGGCCTGCTCCAGCCGGGCCAGCGCCTCCTCCCCGCTTGCCACCGCTTCCACCTTCCAGCCCCGCTCGGCAAAGGCGGGGCTATTGAGAAAGGCAACGACTTCATCGCGGAAGAACGGCTCATCGTCCACCACTAAAATTGTCTTTTGGCCTGCTTCCACATCAACCTTCCCTCAGCGGCAGTTCAAGTACAAAGCGTGCCTTTTCATCCTGGGCTTCCCATCTGAGAGAGCCGGCATATTGTGTCGCCACCGTCTCCCGCGCCAGCGCCCACTCGAAGTGGAGAGGGGATAGTTCATCGGGTGCGCCGGCCACCGGCTCGATGATAGATGCCACTTTCCCAACCAGCGGCGCCTCCGGCACACGTATCTCCGTGCACACGCGCTGCTCATCATCGGACAGGGAAGTGTGTACCTCGATGAGGCCCCCCGGCATCTCGAGAGCCTCCATCGCCAAGCGCAGGGCTGTGACAAGGACGCCGAACAGTTCGTTGGGCTCAATGAACAGCGGGGGCAGGTCCTCGTAGACGGTGTACACTTCCACCCCGCGCCGCTGCCGTTCCGCCGCCAGCCAGATAAGGGCCTCACGCACCACATCGTTCCACTGCGTGGTCGTGCGGATAAAACCGATGCGCTGCGAGAACTTGAGCAAGTCCAACAGTTTGGCGCTCACCTCGTTCAGGTTAGTCTCAATGACATCCAGGCGTTTCAAGAAACCGGATTTTTGAGTGAAACCTGGTTTCTCCTGGAGATCGCTGCGCAGGTTGGCCACCGCCAGACGGGCCACGGCCAACGGATTTGCCGCCTCGTGTCGTATCCGTTGCGCCAGGGTGCCGAAAGAAGCCACCCGCTGCATACGCATCGCGGTCACCCCCACGTCGCTCAGGGCCTTGAGGTAACGAGCCCCCTCCAGAACGCCGCAGATGGCCGTGGAGAGTAGGCGCAGGTATTCCTCGTCGTCGTCGGTGAACCAATCGCGATGGCCGGGGGAACTGGGAATCTTGTTGATCAATTCGAGAGTGCCGAGAATCTCGTCGCCCAGGCGCAGGGGAACGCCGACGAAGGAGCGGTAGACACCGGAGGGGAGATGTGAGGCGACCTCCGCGATATGGGGGTCGTTCCAAGCCCCAAATGCAGTCGTCTCACGTATTTGGACAGGTGCTCCGGTGCGAACGATGTGGCCTGTCAGCCCTTCGCCCACGCCATACATCAGTCTGCCGACCAGCGTTGCGGGGAGACCGCTGGCGGCCTGCAGCACTACCCGGTTGCCGTTTTCCTCGATCCGCAGGTAAATCTGGCAGGCCTCGGTGCGAAAGCCCTGCCTGACCCGCTCCGTCACGGCCTGTAGCATCTCGGCGATGGGACGTCGCGGGTCCAACTCGCTGCTGATGTCGAGCAGAAGTCGGAAGTAACGCGCACGGCGCTTCTCCCGCTCATAACGCTGCGAATTCTCGATAGCGATGCTCATCATGGCGGCCACGTGGCTCAACAGCGCCTCATCCTGGGCGTTGAACTGTTCCCCCTCCTCCTTCCCGGAGACACGCAGCACGCCGAGCACGGTGGCCCCGTCCCTAGAGATGATCGGCACCCCCAGGTAGGCCAGCCCCGGTTTGGCGCTGATCTCGGAGTATTTCTTGCTCCAGGTCAGGTCCTCGGCGATGCGGCGCAGTTCCCCGTTATCCTTGACGTTGGCGATGCGCAGCGGTCGGCCATGCTTGGCGATCCAGCCGGTCAGTCCCTCACCGGGCTCATATTCCACCCGCTCGGCGGGCATCCTTGCGCCTTCGAGGAGACCGGTGGTGCCGCGCAGGACATAGCGGCCGGTGATGTCGTCGCGCAGGAAGATGGAAGAGCCACCGGCACCAAGTCGGCTACGGGCATAGCCCACGACCAGATCCATCAGCCGGTCGCGATCCAACTCACCGTAGATCTCCAGCAATGCCTGATCAAACTCCACCATATAATCACCCTGTCACACTATCATCTGCTCAGTGCCAAGTCAATCCATAGGCATAGAAAAGTGGGAGAAGCGTAATAGCCAGAATGTTCTGCAACTTAATGAGAATATGCAGCGATGGCCCGGCGGTGTCCTTGAGAGGATCGCCGAAAGTGTCGCCGATGACGCCCGCCTTGTGAGGCTCCGATCCCTTGCCCCCGAAATGGCCCTCCTCGACATACTTCTTGGCATTGTCCCAGGCACCGCCGGCGTTGAACATAAAGATAGCCAGCGTCGCGCCGAAGACTTTCACGCCGATCAGGTAGAAAGCCAGCGCCCATGGCCCCATCAGGAAGCCAACAGTGATGGGGAAGACCACTCCGACCAACGTCGGCACGACCATCTCCCGCAGCGCATGGCGCGTCCCCAGGTCCACGCAAGCGCTGTATTCGGGGATGGCCCGGCCGGTCAGGAGGCCGGGAATCTCGCGGAACTGCCGCCGCACCTCGTCCACCATACGAAAGGCCGTCCGCCCCACCGCCTTCATCGCCTGGGAGGAGAACAGGAAGGGAACGGTGGCCCCGATCATCAACGCACCGATGTTCAATGGGTGGGCCAGGCTCAGATGACGTACTATGCGGAGCGTCGCCTCTTCCAGGCTCGCCCCGCCGAAGGCAACGAGACCGGTCAGACTACCGCTGCCTGCCCCGGCCAATTGAGCGGCGCTGAGGAGATAGGCAAAGAGGATGACAACGCTGGTCATCAGGGCAGTGGACATGCTGTATCCCTTAGTGATGGCCTTGGTGATATTACCGGCCGCATCCAGCACGTCCCCGGCGCGACGTACCTGCGACCCCAGGCCAGCCATCTCGGCGATGCCACTGGCGTTGTCGGCGATGGGGCCGAAAGCGTCGGCCGCCATAATGATGCCTTTCATCACCGAGATGCCCAGCGTGGCCGCCGTGATGCCGAGGATGCCGGCCAGACCGCCGCCCATGATGTAGAAAGCGATCACGTTCACCACGGCTACCAGGATGATCATAATGACCGCGCTCTCCATACCCCAGGCAAAGCCGTAGATCAGGTTGATGGCCACGCCGCTCATCCCCCCCCGGGCGATCTGTTTGACCGGTCTCTGGGTGATGCCGGTGTAAAACTGCACCAGGAGCGAGACCAGGACGGCGGTAATCAGACCGAGCGTGAGGCAGTAGAATATGCGGGTATCGTGCATCACATAGACACCCAGAAAATAGTAAGAGGCTACGGCGAACAGGGCAGTGGTCAGGAAGCCCAGGTTCATGGAAACGATGGGATTGCGTTTCTCCGTACCACGCACTACCAGCACACCCAGTATGGCACCGATAGCCCCGATGGCCTCACTGATCCAGGGGAACAACACTGCCATCCAACCATAGGTGGGGATGAAAGCCGACCCTACAATCATGGTGCCGATGATGTTGTCAACGCCGGATTCAAACAGGTCGGCCCCACGTCCGGCCACATCTCCCACGTTATCGCCGACCTGGTCGGCAATGACAGCAGCGTTGCGGGGGTCGTCCTCCGGGATGCCCTGCTCCACCTTCCCCACCAGGTCGGCGGCAATGTCCGCCCCTTTGGTGAAGATGCCGCCGCCCAACTGGGCGAACAGGGCGGAGAAACTGGCTCCGAAGCCGAAACCGACGAGGAGATGCACGCTCTCCGGATAGCCCCGCGTCACGCCAAAGAGGGCCGCGAGTCCGGCAATGCCCACCAGCGTGAGCCCTGTGATCGAGAGGCCCATCGTCCCTCCGCCACGGAAGGCGACCATCAGCGCCCGCGCAGCCGAGGAGCGGGCCGCAGCGGTAGTGCGCACGTTGGCCCGCACCGCCGCGTTCATCCCGATAAAGATGGCCAGCATAGAGAACGCCGCGCCGACGATGAAACCCAGCGCGATTTGCCATTTCCCTTCCGGCATAGCCACGAGCAACAGCAGGGCCAGAATCACCACAAAGGGAGCAATGGTGAGAAATTCACGGCGGAGAAAGGCGTTCGCTCCAATCTGGATGAAGTGTGCAATCTCCTGCATCTGCT
>QMOC01000031.1 GCA_003648085.1 Chloroflexota bacterium | reverse complement strand
GCTCCTCTGCTCCCCTGCTCCCCTGCTCCCCTGCCCATCCTCTCCTCCACCACCCGCGCAATCATCGGCCCGGCCTCGCCGAAGGTGATTAACTGCCGCACCCGCCGCACCGTCTCGTCCGCAAACTCATCCCACGGCAATTTCTTATCGCGCCCACCGGCAAGTAGCACAATGGGTTCCTCGAACGAGCGCAGCGCCGCCAGTGATCGTTCTGGGGCAGTGGCGATGGAATCATCGTACCAGCGCACGCCGTTCAGTTCACGCACCAACTCCAGCCGATGTTCGACGCCGGTAAAGGTCGTGGCGACTCGCCGCATCGCTTCCGGCGGCACGCCGGCCAGGCCGGCCAGCACACATGCCGCCAGTACGTTCAGCAGGTTGTGACGTCCCAGCAACCGCACCTCCGAGGCCCGGCAGATCACGCGATCTCTCCCGCCCAGCCGCAGCGTTAACTCACCGTTTGTCTTGAACGCCCCCTCCTCCACCTCGGCCCCGCCGCTGAACCAGAGCAGGTGCGCCGGCGTCTCCAGTGCCAGCGCCCGGGCGTTGGCATCGTCGTAGCCCAGAAGCGCGAAGTCCTCTGGCCCCTGACAGGCCACGATATTCCGTTTGGCGGCGACATACGCCTCCATCGTCTTGTGTCGGTCCAGGTGGTTGGGCGTGATATTGAGCACCGCCGCCACGTGTGGGCTCACCGTCATAATCTCCAACTGGAAACTGGAGAGTTCCATCACCACCCAGTCGCCAGGCCCAATCTGACCCAGGTCAGCGATGAGCGGGTTGCCGATGTTGCCCCCCACCCAGGTAGGCAGGCCCGCCACGCGGCACATCTCCCCCACCAGCGCCGTCGTCGTCGTCTTGCCGGCCGAGCCGGTGATGCCGATGACCGGGGCCGGGCAGCGCTCCAGGAACAACTGCGCATCGTTGCTCAGCGGGATGCCACGCTGCTGCGCCTCGACGACGATGGGCACGTCCACCGGCACCCCTCCGCTGAGGCACAGTAAATCGGCCTTATCCAGTAGATTGAGGGGATGCTCTCCTAGCACGTAGCGGATGGGCAGCCCCGCCAACTCCGCCAACCGGTCGGTCAGCGCCGTCTCGTCCTGGAGGTCGGAGATCGTCACCTCGGCCCCGGCATGCACCAGGAAACGGGCCAACGCCGTCCCCTGACGCGCCAGGCCGAGGATCACCACCCGCTTCCCGGCCAGGTTCGATTCTTCTGCCCGAATATCGTCACTCACGGTCGGGATTTGGGATTTGAGATTCGAGATGTGAGATTCGAGATGTGAGATTGGTCCTCCGCTACGCCGAGCCAGAAATGATCCGGCAGGATCGAGCGGCCTGGACGGATCTCCACCCCGTTGGCACGGAGCCTGCCTCGCTTCCCGCCGTTCCCGTTGAGGGTGCTGGGATGGACGAAGCACAAGTTAGGCGGCCGCCCGTACTTGCGCTCGTAGTGCCTTGCCGCCCGCAGCACCTTCTCCTCTAATTGCCGTCGTGGGTCATCATCGAACCACAGAAGCCCAATCTTCATCATCACCTCCAGATTGTGTTTCACGCTTGACGTTTCACGTTTCACACCTCACCACAGCGCCAGCGCCACCCCTGCCATCGCCGCCAACAATTCCACCAGCCAGAACCGCTGCACCACCTGCGTCTCCGACCAGCCCAGCAACTCGAAGTGGTGATGCAACGGGCTCATCTTGAACAACCGCCGCCCCTGGCCAAACCTGCGCCTGGTATACTTAAAATAGGCCACTTGTAAAATCACCGAAATGGTTTCGGCCACCGGAATCAGCGCTACCACCGGCAGCAGTAACCATTGACCGGTCATTAGCGCCACCGTCCCCAGTGTCGCCCCCAGCGCCAGGCTGCCCGTGTCCCCCATAAACATCTGCGCCGGATGCGCGTTGTACCACAGAAAGGCAAAGCACGCCCCCACCACGGTGAAGCAGAAGCGCACCAGGTAGTACTGCCCCTGCAACAGCGCGACTATGCCGTAGGCGGCGAAAGCGCTGGCGACGATGATCCCCGCCAGTCCGTCCAGCCCATCAGTTAGATTGACCGCGTTGGCCGAGCCCAAGATCACGAACGCCGCGATAGGCACCCACGCCCAGCCCAGATCAACCATCCGCCGCACCCCTGGCATGCCCACCTGCCCTGCAAACTGGATGCGTGTCACCAGCATAGCCACCGCCACCCCCAACGTCAGCAGCACCTCCCATACGATCTTCCGCCGCGCCGGGTACCCCTCACCACGCCGCATCCCCCGCACCCCGGCGATGTCGTCCAGCGCGCCGATGAGCGCGTAGGCGACCATCACCCCCAGCGGCACCAGGATCGAGCGCCCGATCACCGTCCGTCCCAGCAGATTGTAAATGTTAAGCGCCACCGTGATGAGCAACACCGGCACGACGATCATCAGCCCACCCATCGTCGGCGTCCCCAGTTTGGTTTGGTGGCCACGAGGGCCATTGATGCGGATGCGCTTGCCGATGCGGTAATGGCGCAGGATGCGAATGAGGAGCGGACCCCACACTACAGCCAGGAGAAACGAGATACTTGCCAGGATGAGCGCGAAGCCCATCACGCCCTCCCCAGCGCGTTGACGATCTCTTCCATCTGCATCGCCCGCGAGCCCTTGACCAGAATCACGTCATCGCCCGTCACTATCCTCTCCAGCAAGGCGATGGCCTCTTCATTCTTCTCTACGATATGCACCCGATCGGTTGGGCTCCCCCAGCGCAGCACCGTCTCACCGATGATACGACCCCGCGGCCCAACCGTGATGAGCACGTCGGCCACCTCCAGCGCCCGCATCCCCACCTTCTCGTGCCCCTCCTGCTCATAATCGCCCAGTTCCAGCATATCGCCCAGGACGGCGATCTTGCGCCCATCCAGTTCATCCAGCAGGTTGAGTGCAGCGATGGTCGAGGCCGGGCTGGCGTTATACGTGTCGTCCAGGATGATCGCGCCCTTCGGCCCCGGCACCGCCACCAACCGCAGTTGCGCCGACGGTTCCCGTAGCCCCTCGATGATCTCCTGCCAGGTCAGCCCCTCGACCAGTCCTACCGCCGCCGCCCGCAGTGCGGTGTGAACAGAGTGCCGCCCCAGGAGCGGAATCTTCACGTGCAATGTCTCGCTACCGTAATGGAGTTGGAAACGAATCCCCTCCAACCCCAGCCCCTCAATATGATCGGCCCACAGGTCCGCCTCGGGCGAGAGGCCGTAGTAAAACACGCGCGCCCGGGTGGCCTGCGCCATCCCGCGCACACGCTCGTCGTCGTAATTGAGGATCGCCACCCCTTCGGGGGCCGGTGGCAATGCCTCGACCAGTTCCGTCTTGGCCTGTACGATGCGCTCCATTGTCCTGGCCCGCTCCAAGTGCACCGGCCCGATGATGGTGACGACGCCGACGTGGGGCAGCGCGATGCGGGCCAGGTCAGCGATCTCGCCCACATCGTACATCCCCATCTCCAATACGGCGCGTTCGTGCTCGTCCGTCAGGTGCATCAGCGCCAATGGCAGGCCGATTTCGTTGTTGTAACTGGCCTCGCTCTTGAGCGTGACGTAGCGACGTGCCAGCACCGCCGCCGCCAGTTCCTTCGTCGTCGTCTTACCCACGCTCCCCGTGACACCGACGACACGCACATCGTGTCGCCGCCGCCAGAAGGCCGCCACCTGCTGGAGCGCCTTGAGGCTCTCGGCTGTCTTGAGCACCAACGGCAGCGACCAGACACCGGGCTGCGTCTGCTCTGGGTCCGTCAGATCCAGCGTCAGTCCTTCAGCCTCCACCTCCCGCTCGACGATCGCCGCCACCGCGCCCCGTGAGAAGGCATCGGCAACGTACTCGTGACCGTCCGTACGCTCACCCTTAAGCGCGATGAACAGCGCACCAGGCTCGGCCAGCCGCGAGTCAATCACCGTCGTCGAAATCGGCTGCTCCAGTCCCCACGGCCGGTTGCCCGTTAATCCCTCGATCACGTCCGCCAGCGTCAACGTACCCGCGCTCATCTCGTCGCCTCCGCCACCGTACCTTCCCCGGTCCCCCCGGCGTGAAGGGGAACACTCTCCGGCGGAATGCCCAGGACCACAAACAGCCGTGTCGCCAGCCGCTGAAACGCCCGCGCTGCCGTCTCGGAGGCCCAGGGTGAAGTCTTGGGCCGATCCAGTTTGACCAAGATGATAAGTTGTGGATCGGGCACCGGCCCGAATCCGACAAAAGTGGTAATCGTCCCCTCCTTGTCGTATCCACCTGGAATGGGAATCTGCGCCGTGCCCGTCTTGCCCGCGACGCGGTAGCCCTCCACCCTGGCCTGATGCACCCCCTCCTCCACTACCCGCACCATTATCTCCGTCAATGTACGCGCCGTCTGCAGGGAGATCACCTGCGCCTCAATAACCGGCTGGGAGATGGAAACCTCCCCGCCAGGCCCGATGCGCCGGGCCACGATGTGAGGCCGGAGCAGGGCCCCATCGTTGGCCACCGCCGCCACCGCAGCGATCATCTGGAGCGGCGTCACCGCCAGCCCCTGCCCAAAAGCATTCGTCCCCAGGTTAGAGGGATGCCAATGCTCATAATCGCCCGGCAGCCACAATTGACCAGATACCTCGCCTGCCAGATCCACTCCTGTCGGTCGCCCGATGCCGAAGGCCTGCACGTAGCGGTAGAATGTATCAGGCCCCATCTGGGTGCTCAACCACGCCGCCCCTACGTTAAGCGACTCGATCAGGATGTCGGCCACCGTCCGCTGTCCATACGGCTGATGAGAGGCGTTCTCAATCACCTGCCCCCCCACCTCGATCCATCCCTGGTCGTAGTAGGTTGTTTCCGGCGTCACCAGCCCTGCATCGAGTGCGGCAGCCACCGTAAGGACCTTGAAGACCGAGCCTGGCTCGTACTGCTGACTCACAGCCGGATCCTCAAATGGAGGTGGATTCTGGTCGAAGAACTCAACGTACCTTCCCGGATCATAGTTCGGCAAACTGGCCACCGCCAGAATCTCGAAAGTGCGGGGGTCCATCACGATGATCGTGCCACCCTCAGCCTGGTACTCTTGCACCGACCGCGCCAGTTCCTCTTCAACCAGCGCCTGCACAGTCCGGTCGAGCGTCAGCACCAACTCAGTCCCCCGTTGAGGCAGAGCGACGGGAGCCGCACGCCAGGGAATCGGCTCGCTGGCCGAATCCACCGGCCCTTCCCACTCCACCCGTTCTGGCCGCAGCAATGCATCGTAGAACCCCTCAACCCCGTAGAAGCCCGTAATCTCAACAGTGCAGAAACCAAGTGCGTGCGATGCCAACGTGCCCTCCGGGTACACCCGCGCCCACAGGGGCCGGACCGTGATGCCTCGAAGCCTCAAGGCTGCGACCTGCTCTCCCACCTCCTTCGATACCGGCGAAGCGACTTGGACCCATTTTCTTTCCTGGCCGTTCTCGTCCCGGCTGTTCAGCAACTGCTCAATGTGAGCGACCGGCACGTGCAGCAGCGACCCCAGTTTCGCTGCCGCCGCCTCCTTGTCCTCATCGCTCATAAAGGAGGGAGCCGCTTCAATAGAATACATCACCGCGTTCCCGGCCAGCAAATGACCGTTCCGGTCACGGATCACGCCCCGTGGCGGCTCAGCCATCACGATAGTCCGCTCGCGCTGCTCCCGGCCCCACTCCTCGTAGAAACGGTGGCCTACAATCTGCACCTGCACCAACTGAGCCACGATCACAAGCACGAGGCCGATCAAGAGCGTGATCAGCAACCGCAGGCGACGCCGTGGTCCCTCCGCCATCCGATACCCCTATAGCCGGCAAGACGTAGTTGCCAACTTGCCCTACTCCAAAAACTCCACTCGTTCGGCCGGTACGAAACCCAACTCAATCGCCCGCTTCCAGAGGCGAGAGATAGAGCCCTCCCTGGCGATCTCTACCTCCAATTGCTCATTCTCTCTCTGAAGGCGGGACAATTCCGCCTGCAACTGCTCGATGTGACGCCCCCGGGCCGCCGTCCGGCTGACCAGCATCAGATAGAGAGCCGCCACCAGCGTCAGCACCACGACGAGCGCGAACAAGTAGCGCGCCGTGCGCGGACTCATCTCGAACCGACCGCGCTTGATCCCGTGCGTCACCCACCGCATAAAATCGGACATCGCCCCCTACTTCCTGCCTCCTGCCTCCTGCTTCCTGCTTCCTGCCTCCTGCCTCCTGCTTCCTGCTACCTCCTCTCCGCCACTCGCAGGCGCGCCGAACGGGCCCGTGGATTGGCAGCGACCTCCTCCGCCGTCGGGCGAACCGGCCTGCGCGTGATCAGCCGCAGCGTGGCTCGATGATCGCAGGTGCAAATGGGCGCTTCCGGCGGGCAGATGCAGTCGCGGCTTGCCCGGCGCATAAATCGCTTCACCAGCCGGTCCTCCACCGAGTGAAAACTGATCACCGCCAGCCGGCCACCGGGCGCAAGAACCTCCACAGCCTGGGGCAACGCCGCCTCCAACGCGGCCAGTTCATCGTTGACGGCGATGCGCAACGCCTGGAACGTGCGCGTGGCCGGGTGGATACGCCCACGCCTCCCCACCGCCCTCTCGACGACAGCGGCCAGTTCCTTCGTTGTCTGAAGCGGACGAGCAGCGACAATGGCCTGAGCGATACGACGGCTCCATCTTTCCTCGCCGTAGCGGTACAGCAGCGCCGCCAGTTCCTCTGCTGGGAGTTCATTGACCAGGTCAGCAGCAGTAGGCCCGCCTGCCGTCGGATCGAAACGCATATCAAGCGGCCCGTCGGTCATAAAGGCGAAGCCACGGGCGGAGTCGGCCAGTTGGAGCGAGGAGAGTCCTAAATCGAACAGGACACCGTCCGCAGGGACGAAATGGCAAGCGCATGCAATCTCTGCCAGACGGGTGAAAGAACCGTGTACAAGCACAGCCCGCTCTGCATAGGGGGCTAACCGAACGCGGGCCGTTTCTACCGCCGCCGGATCCCGGTCCAAGCCCAGGAGACGCCCATCGGGGGACGAGGCCGCCAATATTCCAGCAGCGTGGCCCCCGCCCCCCACCGTCGCATCTATGTACCGGCCGCCTGGCCTGACCCGCAGACCATCAAGCACTGTTTGGAAAAGAACAGGGATATGCTCTCTTCGTGTTACCCCTTCCTTTCGCTGCGTATCAGGTTCATCAACACAACGGCAGGGCTGAGACCATTCGGCTGAACTCACGGTGAAGCCCCGTACCGGTTAGATGCCCAGGGCCGCCCATTCTTCTATGTCGGCATCATATCCCTCGACGCGCTCGCGCTCCTCGTCCCAGGCAGCCGAGTTCCACACCTCAATGTAGGTATTGAGCCCGGTGACGACGACCTCACCATCGAGGCTGGCGTACTTACGTAGGCGCGGGGGGATAAGCACACGGCCCTGCTTGTCGGGGATAGCATCGGAGGCATTGGCGAAGACCAAACGACGGAAGGCACGAGCACGTCGGTCGGTCACCGGCAGAGCACTCACTTGCCCCGCCAACCGCCTCCATTCCTCCATGGGGTAGATCGCCAGGCAGCGATCAATGCCACGGGTGATTACGAGACCTGCGGCTAAATCATCCCGAAACTTTGCGGGGATGGTCAACCGCCCCTTCTCATCAATAGTGTGGACGAACTCTCCCAGAAACATAGCGTTGCATTCCCCCACGTGGGAGCAATAGTGCAACATCCGACAGGGCGATTTCCCACTTCGCCCCACTTTTCCCCACAGATACCCACATTATACCTTATTTTATCGTCCCTGTCTAGTACCTGGTGAAAATTTTAAGGTTCCTGGGATATTTTCTGCACGGTCCACACCATTCCCTGGCCGACACAGAGCAACCGTCCGGTCCGCGACCGGACGGGGTTTGAAAGTCGGACAGATTGGGGAGGCTCAATGCAACGGTTGATCCTCGAGGGCCTCCTCAAGAACCTCGTTGAGGATCTCCTGGAACAGATCGCTCAAGTCGAGTACGGTCCTGCTGCCGCTCCACTCTGCCACATCCTTGAGCGTATCCAGCAACAGCGACTGCACCAGTTCGATATCGCCGATGATGATACGGCGATATTCCTCGCCGCGTAGCGTATCTGGTGCGACGATCAGCGCCATCGTCTCCACGCCGGTGGCGGTGGCGATGTGCTCACCGGTCTCCTCGTCGGTGACGACAATGCGTAAGCGACGCCGGGTTTCCTCCTCTCGCAGGATGCGTACTCCCTTCGGATGCTTCATCTCCCTCACCTACGCACTTGAGTCACCTGTGCTGGCCCATCCAGGAGAAGCCGAAGACGATTGAGCACGTCACGACCCAAAATCAACTCCTGCCCTTCACGATCAGCAGCAACGACTATACCAGGCAAGACCAGTTCTGCGATCCGCACATCAGCGATGTGTAGAACTACATGGCGCACGCCCAGATGAGAGTGCAACAATGCCCGGCCAATGACGGGCGCTCTTATGTTTCTCAAATGCGCCACCGGTACGACCGTCCCATCTGCACCCGTGTCAACCAGTGCATCCAACGGTCCCGTAGACAGCCCCTCGTGCTCATTTCGCAGCGTGATGACCAGCACGGGCATTGGCGGTGAAAAACTTTGGTCGAATGGAAACTTCATGGGACTATCGGCTCCAATTTTGGACTTCGGATCACTAATTCAACTTCAGGCCTTTCGGTGACCCGCTGTAACAGAACGGCTATGCGTCCGTACCGGGCACGAATGCGACGATTGAGCGCACAGAGGTCTACGTCATGATCAACTACCTTCCCGTCATGTATGGCCACGTACTCACCTCTGTACCGCTGCAGTAGTTCCGCGTGCATCGCACGAAAGGCTTTACTCTCAGCAATGATCTTTTGCTCGGCCAGCCGGTCCAGGTAGTCACGCACGGCTTGAGCGAGCAACGTGGGGACATCCACACCAACCACATCGGCCACGTGGACTAATTCCATTTGCAAGTCAGGCTGAAGCGATAACTTCATTTCGGCCATTCGTCACCTCCACTCAAGTGAACTCATCGGCAACAAATCCCAGGTCCAGTTCCTCCAACGTCTCCCGTGTGGGCGCGCCCGTCTCCGGGTCCCAGCCGTATTCGGCGTAGGCACCGGCCAGAAGCGTCTCTACCTCCGGCACAGTTCCCTCAGTCCCGCCACTATCCAATGGCTTCAGCAGCAGGTCGGGCAATCGGTCATCGGCACGAGTGATGCCCCGACGTAGATTTAAGAGTCGCTTGAGCGTGACGATGCGCTTGCCCAACGTCATTAAGCCATCCGCCTCCAGACCCCACCCTGTCACACCGTTCAACGCTGCCAATAGACGCTCAACACCGGGATTCTGGAAATGACACAGGATAAGCGCATTATACAGGTTACGCCACGCCTGCTGCCGGGCAGCAATGCGGCCCTTCTCCTCCGTCGCCTCAAAGCGGTCGCCGGGAACGATGCCCAGTTCAATGGGCGGCCCTTGCCCTGTGTCCACGCCGTACATATCGCCCTGCAGGTGACATGCCCCACGGGGGGAGAGAGCATAGGCCACGGCCATACCGACGAAGGCACGTGGGTCGTGCATTGGCACCTCCAGTCGGTTGACAGTCACTGCCAGTTCCGGTACCCCGAACCGCTCGGCCAGAGCCACGCTACCCTCGGCGAGGACGTTGCCGAAGCCCTCGCGGCGAGCCATCATCTCGATCAGGCGGTGAAGCGCCTGGACGTCGCCATAACGGATTTCCAGGCCTCCTGTGTCGGCCGGGGTAAGAATGCCGCGCTCGAACATCTCGCTGGCCAGCGCGATGGTCACGCCGGTGCTGATGGTGTCCAGGCCATGGAGATTGCACAGGTGCCCGGCGTAGATGACCGCCTCCAGATCGTCCACCATCGTCAATGAACCGAGTGCAGCCAGCGTCTCGTACTCAGGGCCGTCCACCTTTTCCACGCCGTAGCGGAGCGCCCGGGTCTCACGGCCACAGGCGATGGGACAGCGATAACAGGCGGTGTTCTTGTTCTGGTATTGCTCCACCATCAGTACGCCGGAGAGGTTGCTCGCCCCCTCCCACTCGCCCTGCTGGTAATAACGGATGGGCATGTCGCCATACATCAGCCCCATGTCCACATAGCAGGCAGTGCCGGCCAGTTGGAGCGATGCGGCCACCATGTCCTCTCCCAAATCGGCGATGATCTCTCGCACTACGCTCTTGAATCCTTCAGGGTCAGCCAAGGGCACAGGGGCCATGCCGCGCACGCCAATGGCCTTTAGATTCTTGGAGCCCATCACCGCACCCATTCCGGTGCGTCCGGCGGCGCGGCCGTGATCGTTCATCACAGCAGCCATCTTGGCCTGGTTCTCACCCGCCGGGCCGATGCAGGCGACGCGGGCCTTGGGCTCATCCAGCGCCTCCCGCACTTGCTCCTGTGTGGCATACGAATCCAGGCCCCAAAGGTTGGCCGCGTCGTGTAGTTCAGCCTGCCCCCGGACGATGGAGAGCCATACAGGGCGTTCGGCCCTGCCGGTGATGATTATGCCGTCGTAGCCAGCGAAGCGCAGTTCTGGGCCGAAGAAGCCGCCGGTGTTCGCTTCGCCCCAGATGCGGGTGAGAGGCGAGAGAGCACACACGCTGCATCGGCCGGCCGAGGGCATGGCCGTGCCCACCAACGGGCCGGTCATAAAGACGAGCGGATTTTCCGGCCCCAGCGGGTCGGTCTCGCCGTCCACCACATCGCAAATGTAGCGTGCCGCCAGCCCGCTGCCGCCGACGAAAGCGCGGGCGTACTCCTCGTTGATGGGTTCGTCCCAGATTCTCCCCGCGGTGAGATCAACGCGCAGGATTTTACCCAGATAGCCGTACATTGTTCACTCCTTATCTCCCCCACGTTTCACGCTTCACGCCCGGTGTGGCAGTGAGGATCTCGACGCACGCTAGTGACATGTGGTCAAAATACTGCAAGAGATTGGCCGCCCACGCCGGGCGATGAATCGCCCGGCTGAGTAGCATCGAAGCCCGGTAAACCGGCCTGAAACCCGGCCGGGAGCGCGGTTCACCGTGCTTTCACCCGCATTAGCCGGTGGATTCATCCACCGGCGGGGCGGCGGCAAGGCATCCCATTTCGTGCGGAACTTGCACTACAGCCCACTAG
>QMOC01000030.1 GCA_003648085.1 Chloroflexota bacterium | reverse complement strand
CCGACGGCTATTTCGCCACTGTGGTGAGCAACTCGGTGTTGGAACACATTCCGCAGGTGCAGCCGGTGCTGAATGAGGTGGCGCGGGTGCTGCGACCCGAGGGCGTCTTCTACTTCTGCGTCCCCGGTCCCAACTTCCTGCCTTTCCTCTCCGTGGGGCGGGCGCTGGACCGGTTGGGGCTCCATCCGTTGGGTGAAGCCTACCGCCGTTTCTTCAATCGCATCTCCCGCCACCACCACTGCGACGGGGCTGAGGTGTGGGCGCGGCGCCTGGAGATGGCCGGATTGCGGCTGGTGCGCTGGTGGCCCTACTTCCCCCGCCAGGCGACGATCGCGCTGGAGTGGGGCCACTACCTGGGGCTGCCCTCGCTGGTGTGCAAGAAACTGACCGGGCGCTGGATCCTGTGGCCCTCGCGGGCCAACCTGTGGCTCACCGAACGGCTGATACGCCCGCTCTACGAGGAGCCGCTACCGCCTGACGGAGCCGGAGCCTGCCTTTTCCTCGTGGCGCGGAAGGAGGAAGGATAATGACCTGGGCTGTTGCCGCCGCAGCAATGCTGTTCGCCGTCGGTGCCCAAATAGTTCTACACCGATACACCTGGCTCGGGCTGACGCTGTACGGGGTGGCGCTGGGCCTGTGGCTCTGGGCTATGCGCAGGGACGGGCGGCTGCTGGGTGAATCCCGCCCGCTGCCCGAACCGTGCACCCCCTCGCAGCCCTGGTATCGCCAACCTCGGCGACTGATCCTCCTGGGCGTCTGCGCCGTGGCGACGGCGGTCAACGTCGTCTACTCGTGGGACGATACCTTCGAGACGGTGGGGGTCGTGGCATGGGTGATCAGCGTGGGGACCTTCGTAGCCGCCTTCTGGGAGCGCCGCCACGATGAGGATGACGCGGCGGACACACCGCTCCTGGCCCGCCTGGGCATCGCCACTGACGGCTGGCGCTTATCGTGGCCCATCGTGGCCTTCCTGCTCGTGCTGGCGGTGGGGGCCGGATTCCGCTTCTACCATCTGCGCCAGGCCCCCCCGGAGATAAACTGGGACCACATCGAGAAACTAATGGACATCCGTGACGTGGTGGAGCGCGGGCTGCGGCCCTCGTTCTTCTACCGCAACACGGGCCGCGAGCCGTGGCAGTTCTACTGGACGGCGGCGCTCATCTGGCTAACCGGGCTGCCGGTCGGTTTCTACGCACTCAAACTGGGCACGGCAATAGCGGGCCTGCTGACCCTCCCCGGCGTCTATCTGATGGCGCGGGAGGTGTACGGGCGCTGGGTGGGCCTGTGGGCGACCTTCTTCGTCGCCGTCGCCAGTTGGCCGGTGCTCCTCAGCCGCGTAGGGCTACGCTATCCTTTCGCGCCGCTGGCCAGCGCCTGGGCCTTCTACTTCATGTTGCGCGGCCTGCGCACCGGTCAGCGCAACGACTTCATCCTCCTGGGCCTCACCCTGGGGGTGGGGCTCAACGGCTATACCGCCTTCCGCGCCGTCCCTCTCGCGGTCGCGCTCTGCTGGGCCATCGTCTGGCTGGCGGCACGACGAAGTGACCTGGGCCGCCGCCTCCGTTTGGGAAACCTGGCGCTAGCGGTGAGCGCGGCGTTGCTGGTCTTCGTCCCCCTGGGCACCTTTATGCTCTGGAAGCCGAGGGCCTTTTGGGGACGCTCGCTGTGGTACCTGGCCGATAACGAGATACCCGGATCTCCACTCCTTGTCTTTCTCAACAATCTCAAGAACCTGGCATTGATGTTCCACTGGCGCGGGGACATGGTTCCGATGAGCACTATCCGCTACGAGCCGGTGCTGGACCCCATCCTGGGTGGGCTAATGGTGCTGGGATTGGCGGTGGCATTGGCCCGCATCGTCAGCCGGCGCTACCGTGACCATCTGACCTTGGGGCTGCTGGTGGCCGGAGCGGTGGCCTTGCTCCCCTCGGCGCTCGCCTTACCTTTTCCCAAGGAGAACCCCAGCGTGGTACGCACCGGCAGTGGGATACCGGTCGTCCTCACAGTGGTGGCGCTGCCCGTGGGCGTGTGGACGGCGGGGGTTGCGCGGGCGTGGGGCCGGCGCTGGCAGCGGGCACTGGCCGCCGTAGGCGTCATCGCGTTGGCCATCGCGCTGATGTGGGTGAACGAGCGCCGTGTCTTCGTGCGCTACGTCGAGGGATACCGCAGGGCGGTGGTCAATACCAGCGAGATCGCGGACGCCATCCGGGGCTTCGACGCCACCCTCGGCTCTATGGATGACGTCTACGTCATTGCCTGGCCCTGGTGGGTGGACATCCGATCGCTGGCCTTAGAACTGGGCCGGCCCGATTGGGCCAATCTGCTCGAAAGCGCCGACCTGGCGGCGGAGCACGCCGGAGATGGAAGAGCGCGCATGTACATCCTCCATCCCTCCGACAAGGCCAATCTGGAGCGGTTGCAACAACTCTTTCCGGCCGGCATAACGCGGGTTCGCCATTCCCAATGGGGATGGGATTTTGTGCTCTACATCGTGCCCGGCGATGTGCGGACAAACGCGCAGCCGTCAACAACGGAGGAGGTGCCGTGAAGCGCGGGCATATCTACGCTCTGGTGCTCCTGGCCGCGGCGCTGGCGCTGGCCGGACTGGGGCATTACTACCTACTCTACCTGCGCGTCTACGTGTGGGATGCCATCGTGTTTTACGCGCTGGCGGCCTTGCTGATGGCATGGGCATACCGACAAGCGGGAGCCGTGCCGGAGCGCAGTTGGGCACTGGTGCGGGCCGCTCTGCGGCGGCTGAAGGCAACGCTGCGGGGCCTGTTCCTGCGGAAGCCCAATCGCCTGCTGGTCATGGCCTTGGCCATGGCGAATGGGTTGGCCGCGCTGGTTGCTTTCCTGATCCCACCGCCGGCGGGCCTGCTGCTGGCATTGCCACTGTGGGCGGGAGGAGTGATAGCACTGAGGGTTCTCATCCCCTGGCCGCACCGGACGCGGCCCCAGCCTGCTCGTGTGTCCAGCATAGTGACCGTCGAGGCCCCAAAAGCCCAGCCCGGACGCTATGTGGTTCCCATCGCTATTGGTGGATGGCTGCTGCTGGTGGCTGGTTTGATGATACTGGGTCTGAATAGCGTGCCCCGCCTGCTGGAGACTTTTGACATCTGGCTGCAACCCCGTCTGGCCGGCCTCCACGTGGACGCACCGATGCCGCCAGGTGTATGGCTGCCCGGTCTCTTGCTGTTGCTCGTCGGGATGCTCCTCATCGGTTGGACGGGGGCCGGAGCGGTCAGACTGCCCGGCCTGTCCCCCCTTGCCATCCGGACATCGCGCACTGCGATCGGTCCGCGCCCTTCGCATCGCTGGTCGGCGCTGGCATTGCTGGGCAGCCTAGTCTGGCTGGGCGTGGTGCGCGCTGCGGCGGTGGAATCCACCCATTGGTCCGTGGTCCCGCTCTGGCTGACGGTGCTGGTCGTCCAGGCGGTGTGCTGGTGGCGGGTAGATCGCGCTCGGAGTGTGTCACCTTTTCCCACCCGCGTAGGGCGTTATACCTGGTTGCTCGTGCCAGCGCTGATGATCGCGTTCAGCGTGACGCTCTATCGTCTGAGCGACGTGCCGAACAGCATGTGGGGGGACGAGGGGGCATTTTGGTGGTGGGCACGCGATCTGGCAAAAGGGCTGCGCGCCAATCCCTTTGGTTTGGGCGTGTACGGCGCTTTTCCTGTAATGGGATCGCTCTACCAGAGCCTGTGGGTAAGAGTGTTCGGGCCCACAGTGTGGAGTTGGCGTCTAGGGTCGGTGGTGGCCGGAACACTCACCATAGTGCCGTTGTTCTTTCTGACGCGAAAATTGCTGGGAACCCGGGTTGCCTGGTCTGCAGTAGCACTGATGATTGGCCTGCCATATTTTCTGGCCTACGCCCGCATAGGCTTCAACAGTATTCAGCCACTCCTGCCGATTACGTTAGGTGTGTGGTTGCTGATCGAGGCGGTGCAACGGCACAGCCGCATGTTGGCTTACCTGGCCGGTGTGTCCTGCGGTATGGCATCCCTTACCTATATGTCTGGGCATGTGGGTTTGGCACTGACGGCGCTGATCTGGTTGTCCCTTTTCATCGGTCAGCGGCCACTGCGTCGTCCGTTGCTTGGGCTGGGCCTCTGCCTGGTGACAGGCTGGCTCTTCGCGGCCGGTCCATTCCTGCTTGGCAGCGTGCTGGGCGGTAGACCATTGGGCTGGAAAGTTGCGGAGAGTTTTATCGGCAACGCCTTCTATGGAGAGGCGATTTTCTCATTGGACGAGATCACACGGCGCTACCCGCTGTGGGAGATCGGCCAGCAACAAGTCTTCTTCGAGCCCAGGTTGTACGCGCTGCTGATCGGGCGTGGTTTGATACGCACGGTGCTGAGTATAGTAACGGACGGAGTTGCCACGCAGCATTACCTCGTGGGGCCGCTGGCCGGGCCGGGAACGGTCTTCTTCCTGGCCGGTCTGGCCTGGGCGTTAAGCCGATGTCGCCGGTTGCATCTTCTATTGTGGTCACTGTGGACACTGGTGTGTGCCGTCCTCCTAAGCGTGCTCAATACGTTCCCGCCACGCACGGCACATATGGCGACGATCATCCCTGCGCTGGCTGCGCTGACGGCGGCGGGTGTCTGGCTGCTGACCGGCCTGCTGCGGCGTCTTGTGCGCCCGCGCTGGGCCGACTCGATCGGAGTTGTGCTGACCGTGGTGCTGGCGCTGTGGGGCCTGCGCACCTACTTCGTGGTGATGCCACAGCGGTACATGCCGAAACTGGAGGACGTGATGTTCTGGAGGGCGCAGGAGATGGGCCGTGGCTCTAGTGTGGTGTTTGTGGTGGACGAACCCTACCCGCCGGAGTTCCGAGTATGGGGGATTGACGAGTTCGACCTGGGTGTGGAATACCACAGCGTGCCGATTGAGGAGGCACACACCACCGACTTCCGTGCCCTGTGTGGCACAACTTGCCGCGTGTTCTTCCTGCCCCAAGATGTTGACGCCGTGCTGGCACAATTGCATGCCCAGTTAGGCGAAGGGACCGTACAGACGCACGTTGACGCGGAGGGGCGGGCTATCGGGCTGGAGTTCGTGCCGGACCAGATGCACGGCGGTTGAAACCGCGTGCTACACACTACGAAACCGACCTGCGTCGGTGGTTGAGTCGGCGTAGGCCGACTTGGCTGCGCGTAGCCTGCGACTTCAGTCGCCGGGTGGGGAATTATGAAAGGGCCTCTACGTCACATAAAGGACATCCCATTGGGTGGAAAATGAGCCAGAACCGGTGGTCACTGTTCATTGTTCATAGCCTGTTGTTCATTATCTTGCTGACGGGGAGCTACCTGCGCTTCACCAACCTGAACTGGGACGAGGGGCAGTGGATCCACCCCGACGAGGGGCATATGCGGATGATCACGTCGGTCATCAAGATGCCGGATAGTCTCCCGCTCTACTTCGATACGCATCACTCACCGCTCAACTGCCGCAACAGTGGCTACCAGTACAGTTACGGCACTCTACCGCTCTTCCTGACCCGCCTGACGGGAGAATGGCTTGACCGGGGATGTGGCACATCCCCCGACCGACTGAGCGCGGCAGTGGCATCGCTACTGATAGGGTCTTCGGCTGCTGAATGTGGCCCGGGCACCTTCACCGGCTCCTACAGTGCGTTGGTCGGTCGGATGTTCTCGGCGCTGGCCGACCTGGGAACCGTGCTCCTCATCTACCTGATCGGGCGGCGTCTGTACGGAGAGGCCGTGGGGCTGCTGGCCGCCGGGCTGGGGGCGCTGACGGCTTTCCTTATCCAGCAGGCTCACTTCTTCACCGTGGATAGCATGGCCTGCTTCTTCGTCACATTGACTGCTTATTTCTCGGTGCGGGCGGGACAGTCGGGGCGTTGGACCGACTTTGGGCTGGCGGGACTGGCGACCGGCTTAGCCGCGGCCTGCAAAGTTGATGCGGCCCTGGCGTCCCTCCTCGTCGTCCTGGCCGCTGTGTGGCGGTGGATGCAATCCAGCCGTTGCTCCTCTGCTCCCCTGCTCCCCTGCTCCCCTGCTTCCTTGCTCCTTCGCCTCCTCCTCGCCGGTCTCCTGGCCTTCGTCGCCTTCCGCATCGCCCAGCCCTACGCCTTCGAGGGGCCCGGCTTCTTCGGCGTGCGCCCCAGCCCGGAGTGGCTCGGCAGGCTGAGCCAGATTCGCGCCGAGCAGAGCGGTGAGGCAGACCTGCCGTGGGGCCAGCAGTGGACGAATCGTGCGCCCATCCTGTTCCCCTGGATCAACATGGTCGTCTGGGGCATGGGGTTGCCGCTGGGTCTAGCCGCCTGGGCCGGTTGGGCGGTGGCGGGCCTTGAACTCCTGCGCGGGAAGCGCGTCCACCTGATCCTTTGGGTCTGGATGAGCCTGATATTTCTCTACCAGGCCACCCGCTGGGTGAAGGCCATGCGCTACTCTCTCTCCCTCTATCCCATCCTCATTATCCTGGCTGCTTACGCGCTGGTGCGCCTGTGTCGTGCCTTCCCTCGCTGGAAACGGCGTGTGGGCTTCGGCCTCGCAGCCATCGTTGTCATCGGTACGGCCTTCTGGGCCAGTGCCTTCATCTCCATCTATCTGCGACCTCACACCCGCTTGGCGGCCTCCCGCTGGATTTATGCCCACGTCCCCGAGGGCTCCACCGTGGCTAACGAGCATTTTGACTGGGGATTGCCACTACGGGTGGACGGGCACGATCCCTTCGGCGGGATGTACCGGGGGATCGAGATGCAGAACTACAACGAGGACACGCCTGGGAAGCGAGAGCAACTGTTCGCCTGGCTCGACGAGGCCGACTACATCTTTTTGGCCAGCAACCGACTCTATGCTTCTATCCCCCGCCTGCGGGCCCGCTATCCCTTGACGACGGAGTACTACCGCGCGCTCTTCGCCGGTGAACTGGGCTTCGAGTTGGTCGCCGACTTCACCTCCTACCCGGCCCTCGGCCCGCTCCAGTTCCCCGACCAGGAGAATCCCTTCCCGCTGATGAAGGCGCAGTACAGGTATCAGACCCAGCCCATCGTGGTGCACCTGCCGCCGGCCGAGGAGGCCTTCAGCGTTTACGACCATCCCCGTGTGCTCATCTTCCGCAAGATGGAGTCCTACTCTCGCCAGCGCGTGGAGGAGGTGCTGGGCGGAATTGATGTGACGCGGGCGCTGCATGGCCTCACGCCTAGGCAGGCCACCGCCGCCCCCGATCTCCTGGAGTTCGATCCCCAGACCTGGGCCGAGCAGCAGGCCGGTGGCACCTGGTCGGAGATGTTCCATCGAGATAGTCTGCTCAATCGCCATCCGGGACTGGCGGCGATTGCCTGGTGGATCATTGTGACTCTTTTGGGCTGGCTGGCCTTCCCGCTTCTCCTCGTCGCGCTCCCCCGCCTGCGCGATAGGGGCTACGGGCTGGCGCGGGTGCTGGGGCTGCTCATCGTCGCCTACCTCACCTGGCTGGCGGCCAGCCTGCCTGCCCCCTTTCGTCTTCCGAACACGCGCGGGACGATCCTGCGGATGGTGCTGCTCCTAGCGCTGGTCGGAGGTGGGGTGGGATGGTTCCGGCGGCGAGAATTGCGCCGCTTCCTGCATAGCCACTGGCGGTTGCTCCTGCTGACCGAGGGGCTCTTCGCATTGCTCTACCTCGCCTGGATCGGCGTGCGGCTCCTGCAGCCTGACCTGTGGCACCCGGTCGTCGGTGGCGAGAAGCCGATGGACTTCGCCTACCTCAACGCGGTGATGAAGTCCACCTGGTTCCCGCCCTATAACCCCTGGTTCTCCGGCTCCTACATTAACTACTACTACTTCGGCTTCGTCATCGTCGGCACGCTCATCAAGTTGATGGGCACGGTGCCGGCGATTGCCTACAACCTGGCAGTGCCGCTCTTGTACGCACTGACCGGCGTGGGGGCCTTCTCCGTCGCCTGCAACCTCTTCGGTGGGCACAGGCGCGGGTGCTTGCTGGCAGGGGTGATGGCGCTTATTTTCACCGTCGTGTTGGGCAACCTGGGTGTGGTGCGGCTCATCCGTGCAGCGCTCATCTCGTTGGGCGGCGAGCCCTTTCCCAGCACCATCCCCGGCCTTCCCGAGACAGTCGCCATGTTCCAAGGATTGTGGCAGGTGATCGCCCACGGCGCTGCGCTTCCACTGCGCCCCGAATCCTGGTACTGGAACCCGACCCGCATCATCCCCGCCGCACCGGGAGAGGTGGAGCCTATCACTGAGTTCCCGGCCTTCACCTTCCTCTACGGCGACCTGCACGCTCACATGATCGCCTTCCCGCTGACGCTCCTGGCGCTGGCGCTGGCGGTGTACTGGGCGCGTACCCGGCGCCCTCACTGGCTCAGTTTGCTCCTCGGCGGCTTAGTCCTCGGCGCGCTCCGCCCGACCAACACCTGGGATTATCCTACCTACCTGGTGTTGGGCCTGGCCGCCCTGTGGTTGGGCAATCTCAAACCCCAAACCCCAAACCCCAAACCCCAAATCTCAAATCTCAAATCACTGGTCTGGCGTGCCGCCTTGCTCATCGGCCTGACCGTGCTTTTTTACCTCCCCTACATCCGGCATTACGCGACGGGCTATACCTCGTTCGAGATGTGGCGTGGCTCGCGCACACCGATCGGGATTTACCTCTGGATCCATGGCATCCTTCTCTTCCCACTCCTGACCCGTCTACTGATCGAAGTGCGCCGTGTTTGCAGATTCTCCATTCTCCATCCTCCATCCTCCATCCTCCATTCTCCATTCTCTATCCTTCATTCTCCATTCCCCATTCTCCAGGGGATGCCCGTGACACGGCGTCTCCTGTGGCTGATGGTGGGGGCAGCGATGGCGCTCTCCCTGGCTGTCGAAGTCATCGTGCTCAAGGGCGACATCGGGCGCATGAACACCGTCTTCAAGTTCTACCTGCAGGTATGGATGCTGCTCTCCATCACGGCGGCGGTCAGCCTGGCGTGGGTGCGCGAGCATGCGCGGCGCTGGCGTCCGGAGTGGCGGCAACTCTGGTGGGGTGGAATGGCGGCGCTCATCCTCGGCGGTGCGCTGTTCCTCCCCTTCGGTATCCGCGCCCGCGCCATTGATCGCATGTCGCCGCAGACGGGCCTGACACTGGATGGGATGGCCTTTATGGAGCACAGCGTCGTCTACGATGGGCCTGAGGATAACCTGCGTGAGATTCCGCTATCCGGCGATTATGCCGCCCTCCGCTGGATGCAAGATAATATTAAGGGTTCGCCGGTCATTCTGGAAGGGCTGGGTCGTCGAGAGTACCTGTGGGGCAACCGCGTCTCCATCTACACCGGCCTGCCGACGGTGATCGGCTGGCGCTGGCATGAGGTACAGCAGCGCGCTATGCTGCCCTCCACGACGGTGGACTGGCGGCGGGATGACGTGAACGAGTGCTATAACACGACCGATATATCTCGCGCGCAGGGGATCCTATCCCGCTACGGCGTGCGCTACATCTACATCGGCGCCTACGAGCGGGCCTACTACGACCCGGCCGGCCTGGACAAGTTCGACACTATGGCCGCTCAGGGATTGCTGCAAGTGGTGTACGACGCGCAGGGAGTGAGGATTTACGAGGTAGTCGGCCAGTAGTCACCACTGGGGAACCTTTCCCCGACATGCGACGTCTCTAAGATAGTTTGCGGTGCAAAACTCGACGGAGGCCCCGATTTATCGGGGCTCTCCCGGCTAAAGCCGGGCCTCCGACCGCGTTTTGTACCGAGAACTAGCGTAGCCCCGATTTCTATCGCCAGGCAAGGAGGATCGCTATGTATACTCAACCCCCTGTCGCAACGTCACCCATCCGTGCTGATAAACGCAGGCTCGGCATCGCACTTTATGCCCTCGTCATCCTGACTGTGGTCGCTGGCTTTGCGGCACTTGGGTGGATGGACACCCTGCCTCAGCGCGTAGACGACCAGCAAACCATCGTGATCGGGCCGACGCGCCTCGCGCCCGATAGCGATGGGGCAGTGCGCGTGGTGGTGCAGAACTTCGGCACCGGACAGCCCATCGCCGGAGCACAGGTCAAAGTCAGGCTGAAGCCGGCAGCCGGAGGCCGGGCCACCACGCTCTTTGAAGGAGAAAGCGACGAGTCCGGCAGCCTACCGGTGCGCTTCCACATCCCGGCCGATGCGCCCGCCGAGGCGACCCTCGTCGTGGAGACTCGATCCGATGTGGGGCACGACCGGGTCGAACAACCCGTGACCATCGAGCGCGACTACCGGCTGCTCCTCACCACCGACAAGCCCCTCTACCAGCCCGGCCAGACTATCCACATACGCGCGCTGGCGCTCAGCACCTTCGACCTGACCCCGGCCCGTGGCGCAACGGTGAACTTCCTGGTGGAGGACCCCAAGGGGAACAAGGTCTACCGCGAGAGCACGACCGCCTCCGATTTCGGCGTCGCCGCAGCCGATTTCACCCTGGCAGATCTGGTGAATCAGGGCGACTACAAAATCAGCGTCTCCATCGGCGACACCCGCTCCGAGAAGACGGTCGAGGTGCGCCCCTACGTCCTGCCCAAGTTCGGCGTCGAGGTCTCCACCGACCGCTCCTTTTACCTCCCTGGCCAGCGCGTCGAGGGGGTGGTGCAGGCCGACTATTTCTTCGGCAAGCCCGTGGCGGAGGGAGAGGCGCACATCGTCGGTAGCGTGTGGGACGTGGAGCGCACGGTAGTGGTGGACCTGCGCGGCCAGACCGACGAGAAGGGCACCTATGAGTTCGGCTTCGACCTGCCGGAGTACTTCGCCGGGTCGGGGCTGGAATCCGGGCAGGCGCAGTTCGCGCTGGAGGTGACCGTCGTGGATCAGACCGACCACGCCGAGCAGACCGGCCTGGTGTTGCCCGTCGCCGCTCAGCCGCTGGTCATCGAGGCGGTAGCCGAGAGCGGCGTACTCAAGCCAGGTGTCGAGAACATCATCTACATCCTCACCTCCTACCCCGACGGTCGCCCCGCGCCCACCTCGCTGCAAGTCCGTGTGGACGGCGGCGAGCCGACCGAACTGAGCGGCGGTGAGTTCGGCCTGGCCGAGTTCGCCTTTGTGCCGCAGACGGGGCACGCACACGTGCTCGACATTGTTGCCCGCGACGAGAGCGGCCTTTCGGCCCGGCGGCAGATCACCTTTGAGGCCGAGTACGGCGAGGATAGCGT
>QMOC01000029.1 GCA_003648085.1 Chloroflexota bacterium | reverse complement strand
TGCGCACCGAGGGGCTGTTGTCAATCAGGAAGACTATATCATGGGGCACCGGCGGTTCCGCCCTAACCGGAGATACTGCAATCAGCAACGATACCGTCAAGGCTACACCAAGCCCTATGGCAACCGCGAGGCGGTGATATTCAGACATTGGTGAAAGTTTCATATTCTTGCTCCGTTGAGAAATGCGAAGGGCTATGGCGCCGGGCACTGCACCTTCCCGGCCTGGATGTAGGCAGGTTCAACATAGCCGGCCAGGAGATACCACACCCCCTCCTCGCTCTGCACCTCGCCAATCACGCCGACCCGCGCACCGGCCGCCAGCAACTCCAGACCGATGGTATCCTCGGTCGGCCGATTGCGCACCCAGGTCTGCTCCACCACCAGGCAGATTTCCGGTATCGGTGTGGCAGTGGGCGTAGCAGCCGGGGTGAGTGTCCGTGGTGCAGGCATGCCGGTTGCCGTGGGCTCCTCGGTGGGCGTTTCGGTCACCGGCGTCTGTTCCACCGGCGTTGGGGAGGGCATCTCGGTAGCCTCTATTGACGAGCCTCCACCACGCGAAAGGAGCAGCAGCGTGACGACGATGCCAACGACCACTACCGCCGCTACCACGATAGCAATCACGGGCCAATTCGGCCTTTTCCGGTCGCGGGGGGAGCGGAACTTACGACTCCTGATAGATTTGACGCGACGTCGCGGAGGTTCAGCACGGCGTGGCATTTTCCTATTCCGCCTTTCTCAAACGCTCTACTAACACGTCAATGGAAATCCTATTGTCTTCCTCTTTCTCGCCTGGGAACTGGGATTGTATCTCGCGCAGTTTTTCGATGGTCCTCTCCACATCGTACTCCAGCCTATGGAAGTAGACTTGCGACTCATCGGTATCGTAAATCGCGTAGCAGGCGCGAGGTGGTGCGCCGTCGCGCGGCTGCCCCACGCTGCCCGGATTGACCAGCAAGGGGCGGTCGTCCACCTGAACCGGCTCCCTCGGTTTGGAGATTTTCTCCGTGTTGTCGTACTTCCGGGTCTCGACGACGCGGCGGAAGACGGTGGCGCGATGAGTGTGGCCGAAGAAGCAGAGCGGCCGATCGTCCGGGAGGCTCAACCACGCTTCCTCCGCATCGGGTGTATCATGCAAGTAGTTCCCCTCCGTCCCGGTCGGCTCGCAGGGGCTGGCGTGCACCATCATCACGCCCTCTAAAGGATACTGGGCACTCGTCGGCAATTGAGCCAGCCAGGCCCGTTGATCGTCGGAGAGTTGTTCCAATGTCCACCGGTGGCTCAGGTCGGTCGCCGTGACGTACCTCTTTAACTCTGCCACCCGTGGGTCTTTAAGATCCACAATACCCGCCTGCACACCCCAATCGCCGATCAACTGCTCCGGCTCCTGCGCTCCCGCGATCGCCAAGTCGTTGTTGCCGGATATAGCCACGTGGGGCCAACGATCGAACGCCTCCCGCAGGCGTTCCACACAGGCAGCCGGGTCGGGGCCGTAGACGACCACATCGCCCAGGAACCACAAACCGTCAATTCCCTGCTGCTCCGCGTGGGAAAGCACAGCCTCCAATGCCTCCAGATTCCCATGAATGTCGGATAGAATAGCATAACGTGGCATCGCATTATCTCCTCAATTTACGGCGCGGTAGGACACTCTACGTTTTCTACGCGGGTGTAGCCCTCTGGGACGAATCCGGCCAGCCGATACCAGCGCCCTTCAGGGGTATCCACGAAGTCTATCACGTTTACCTGCTGGCCGGCCTTGAGCAGGGCCAATCCGATGCCCCCGTCGCTGGGCCTGTCGCGCACCCAGCCGTTGTAGCGCATGGTACACACCACAGGCGTGGGCGTTGGTCTAGGGGTGGCAGTCGGCGTTGCCGTGGGAGTGGGGGTGGACGTCGGCGTTGCAGTCGGTGGTGATGGAGTGGGTGTGCGTGTGGGAGGCTGTGTCACCAGCACTTGCGTCGGAGTGAGCGTAGGCTCAACACCAGCCCCCGGTGCACCCGGGCCAAAGCCAAAAAACCAGATCAAGAAACCGATCAGCGCAACGCCCAGAGCGCCCAGGACATAGTACGGCCAGCGCGGTGGTGTGGATTCTTCCTCACGGATTTCTCTCTCGCAATCCAGTTTTCCTTTCCTGGCCTGTGGGTCACTGGGATTGAGCGCAAGAATCTCCTCATATCGCTCCTTCGCTGTGTGGAAATCCCAATCACGGTACAGTTGACGGGCCTCTTGGCGCAATTGGCGTATTCTATCCAAATCGCTTTGTCTCCGCCGCGCATTCTCCTCGGCCCGAGCACGTCGTTCTCTTGCCCGTTGCTCGACCTCCCTAGCATCCTCCACCAGGACGCGAGCACGCGATGTCTGCGGCGGCGTGGAGGTCGCGACTTGAAGGCGCTCAAGAGCAATGTCGTAACTGTGCACTGCCTCTTCCCACAGCCGGATGGCCCGCTCGTAATCCTCCTCGGTCTCCCGCTGCTCGTAAACCTGCAACGCTTCTTCCGCCTTCTTATCGGCCGCGGCGCAACCGGCCAGGCCATCAAGCAACGCATCGCCGATCGTATCCAGATTCGTCAGGTAGCCCTGCAACTGCCGCTGCTCCTCCAATAGCGGATCTTCCTGTGAGGGATCCATCCAGTCCCGCAAGCGATACAGGTTGTCGGCATCCAACCGCTTCAGTTCCCGGTTGGTCGCCAGGGTCGCCTCCAGCGCTTTCTTTCCCTCGGCGATAAACTGCCCGACCGTCACCTGGCTATCGCCACTGAGCGGTGGGACCTCCTGGCGAATCTCCTGCCAGAGTTCACCGTATCTCCGCATCTTCTCCTGTACCAGGGCACGGGTACGCTTGTGCGTCTCCAGGCTGTTGCGCAGGTCAATCACCTCTCGGTTCTGGCCGAATATCGGATTGACCACGACCGCCTGCTCAAGTTCACCCGCCACCCGGCCATACTGACCATTCAAGTGCGCCTCTTCCAGCCAGCGCCTGGCATTGGCAAGACGCCTCCTCAAGTCCAGAATGTTCTGCCGATAGGACTCCAGGGCACGCAGGTGCTCCTTTGAGGTCAGTTGGCGTTCGGCTTCGGGAATCTTGCTCAGTTCATCAATCAGGAGTTCGCACTTCGAGGTTTCCAGATCCGGATTGTCGAGGGCGCGGGAGGCCCTGTACGTGAGTTCCTTCACCTGCTTGGCCAATTCACGGCGCACAGTGGCCAGACTTGTCCGCCGGGCAGGGGCGATCTTCTCCAGGATCTCGTAGATCTCCTTGGCCGTCCACAGATCACCAGCCTCCTCGGCAGCCTGTCCCTGTTTCAGCAATTGTTGAACGAGTTCCTCCCGCATCGCCTCGGCCGGCGCGAATCCGGGTTGGCGTTGCAACACAGCGTCCAACTCGGCTATAGCCTCAGCGATCTTATGACGACGGCGCAGTTCTGCCACCGACTCCATCTTGGTGCGGATTTCCTGAAGGCGATTGATGCGTTCGGTTACGCGCTCATCCTCTTCTGGAACCTCGCTCAGCACACCGATTACTGTGTCCAGATCAACTTCCTGTTCCTGTAACAAGCAGTCCGCTTCCGCCAGGGCCAGTTCCACCTGTAGCCGCTTCAGGTGCGCAGCAGTCTGCGGATCGGGCTTCAGCCTCACCGCCTCCTCCAGCGCCGTGACCGCCTGGCCTAAGTGTTTGGAGCGTTCCCTACCCCGCGCCCAGCGAGCCAGCCGCTCCTCCTTCTGTGCCTGCCGGAGCAATTGCCGACAGCGTGCCTCAGCATACAGCCCGCGGACCTCAGCATCTCCCCACTCTTCCTGCAGTTTCTCCAGATCGCGGACGGCCTGCTCCAGTTGATCGGGAAGAGACACTTCCAAAAGTGTTTGAGTTCGCTTCAGACGCGAAATCCAATCCAGTCTTGTGCCGAGTTCCCGCACGTCGGGGTCGTCAATTTCATGAACCCGCAGTGTCTGCAAGATCGTTCTGGCCTGCCGTAGATCACCCTCTTCCCGCCTGCTCAGGGCCTCCTGCGCCTCCTGCTTCAACTCCCGCACGGCATCGCGAAAGACCTCTCCCGCCTCCGCATGGTCGGGCTTTCTTTCGCGAACCTGGTTGGCCTTCATCAGCGCAATGATCCAATCGCCCTTCTCGACGGCCTCCCGCATATCCCGTAACAGGTCGTTGATTCTGGCCTGCTTGCCGGCTTGGCTGTTGGCCTCCCGTGCCAACTTCTGGTGGTGTTTCGAGGTCTGTTCGACACCCGGTAGGAGGCGAGCCCGTTCCAGTCTCCGCAGTGCCTCCTGGTAATCACCCTTGGACAGCAGGTCAGCAGCCTCACGTTCAAATGCCACGCCTTGCTCAGCCTTACCGCGGATGCTCTCGGCGATCGGATCGCCGGGACGACCGGCCAATACTTCCCCGGCTAGCCGCAGTGCCTCCTCAAACTCTCCATGCCTGAATGCTTCCTGGGCCTGAGAACGGGTCTGATTGATCCGTTGGATGCCGGCCTCTCCCTCCTGCACCGATTGCAGCACCCGGCTCGCGCGCTCGGGGAATGCGTTCCTGGCATCATCGGCCAACTGGCGAATGCGCTCGAAGTCGGGTTCCGGGAGATTCAACAATCGTTCCGCTTCCTCGATCCATAATCGTGCCTCGCGCCGCTGCCTCAGCGCCGGCAGCAGTTCCTCTTTTCGTACTTTGACCCAGGTACTCTGGGGAATGATCTTCTCAATCTCGAGTAGGGTCTCCCATTCCTCCTCGATCCTCCCCTCGCCTTGTGCCCGACTGTGGCGTTCGAATAAAGGCTCCAGTTTCCTGACCCGCTCCAGCCCGGCTTTGGCCCGTTGATTATCCGGCTCGCTTGCTAATACTTCCCCGAAAGCGTCTCTCGCCCGGGGCAGGTCTCCACCGTTGAGGCTTTCGTCTGCACTGTCCAGTAGATCGCGCAGACGCACGGCGGCCGCGATCCGGTCACCCAGCGGGGTGAAGGATTCCCACCAGGGAGGTGTGGTCCAGCCGGCAGTCTGCTCGGGCGGCACAAACCGATCGTGCAGGTCCTTGAACTCTCGAAGGCGATCCGCGATGGGAATGGCCTGCCGCACAACCAGGTCGTAAGCCTCGTCCACCCTACCGGCCTTGAAGGCAGCCTCGGCCTGACGGTGCCACTCGGCCAATTGGGCATCCTGGGCACGCGCATAACGGCGCGTTGCCGCAGCGAGGTCTTCGTGAAGTCGGCGCAGGATGCCCACAACCTGACCGTTCCCCGGGCTATCCTGCCGGTCGCCCAACATATAGCGCACGTTGGGCGATAGGACGGAGAATTCGTCAAGCACCTGCCGATATCCCTGAACCGCGATCTCGTACTGTCCTGCTTCCAAGGATTGTTCGGCCTGCTGTATGCGTGGCTCCAGCGATATGTACTTATCCCTGGCCGTCCTGACGTCCTTAAGTTGCTCGTTTACAACTTCCAGCCGGTTATGGAGCGCGGGAATGTCAAATCCCGACTTTCTCTCATCTGCTAGATAGGCAGTCCACTGAGTAAGAGCGTGGTCAAGAATGTGAATAGCCTGTTCGAAGTGTCCCCCTTGTACGTACTCATCAGCCTCTCCAATATGGTCCCGCAATTTGGTCGCGGCTTGACTGCGGAAAATCCTTTCTACGGCCCCGACTATGCTTTCACCCGCAGGAAGAGCATAGAGACGAGGCAAATTAGCTCTCAGTTCCCCGGGTGTCTTATAGGGCAGGGCCTGAAGTCTGACTGTTGTAAGGACGGTTTCAGCTTCTTCCTGGTGTTCTTCTATATTGCTGATTGAGGCCATGAGGTCGGCATCATCGGGACTAAGTTCCAGAGCCCGCCTGAGTTTTTTCAAGGCCTTCTCGTAGTCCCCGGATATCAAGTCGGCCTTCGCCGTCTGCTTCAGCCGCTCGATCTCGCTCTGCACTTCCAGTTGGCGTCGGGCCTGGCTCAGCAGTCCCTGGGCGCGCTCATTAGAAGGGTCTAACCGGACAGCCTGCTCAAGGGCAGCAGCGGCGCCTGCCCAGTCTTTTTCCTCCAGTGCATCCTCGCCTTGCTTTACCAGAGCGGTGGCACGCTCTGCGCGTTCTTTAACAGCGGCAGCGGCTTGTTCCTGCCCCGTGGCGGCATCTTCGGCGAGGGCGGTGAGGCGGAGCGCCTCGGCCAGGTGATAGGCCTCAGTATACAGGTTCTTCGCCTCCTCTGGCCTGTCCCCTTCCAAAGCCTCTGCGGCATCCCTCAGAAGCACGCTCACTCGCTGTTGGTCTTGCTCACATCGTTCTATATCCTGCACCAATGCCGTGATTTCCTCATCTGCCGGCCACAGTTTCCGTGCCTGTCGGGCAAGATGCAACGCCTCTTCGTAGTCCGCTGCCTCCATTCGGGCGCGGGCCTGTTGAACGTAGCCAAGAGCATCGGCCCGACGCGCCGCCGATTCGTTCAGGCGGCGGGCGTGCTCGTTAACCTCGGCCGTTGCTTCTTCGCTCTTGCCCGCGACATCCTCGGCCTCGTTGAGCAAGCGTTGTGCCTCGTCCAGGTCACCCCGTTGCAGCGCCTCATCGCTTTGCAGCAACAGTCCCCTCACCTGTGTGTCGGCCCGCTCCGCCCGTCTACTTCTCAGGCGTTCCTGTAATTCCCTCAGAGATCTGCCCTGCAGATCAAACTCCAGGTCCAGGCTGAGTGCTTCTTGCACAAGCGGTAGCAGTGTTTCAATATCATCTTCATCCGTCTTGCCAATATCAATCAACAACTGAAAAGCCGGAGCCTCGTCTGAGGTGCCCAAGTGTCGCAGATAGCGGCTTGCTTCGCGATAGGCGTCGGAGCGCGGGGAGGCTGTGTCCTGAACCAGGCCAAATAGTCTGCGCGCTTCGGCGTATCTGCCGGCAGTAAAGGCTTCTTTGGCTTCCAGAATCATCTGAGGGATGTCCAGTTCCTCTGACATGACACATCTCCTATGGGAATTCAGTCACTTCGACGTGTTCGGTAACCGCTTTGCCTTTGCCATCCTGTGGCCTCAGGATCAGGTCAAACGTCACAGGTGGTTCCAGTAACCATCTTTCCCCCTCTTTTCGGGGTGCCACAGGGTAGTACGCCCATATCTCAAGATGGACGACCGGGCAATCCGGAGCGGACGGGTCCGGACACGGAGCCAGGGGATACTCTCTGGGGAACAGAGGCACGGGGCCGGTGGTTTCTGTGAGTTCAAGGGTATACGTCAATCCCGTTCCGGGTGACATAACGGTAAGAGAGAGGCGTTCCGTATTCGTGATGGGCTCAAATTCCACGCTGAACCGATCCGAAATCTCGCCCGTATTTCTGATTTCGTATCGCAGCCCAACGGCCTGGACATTCTTGGCAGGGTCAAAGAGATAAGTTATGGGCCTGGTCACCGTCAGGCCATAGTGTGGCTCGCGGACTACAAAGGGGTGCTCGTAAGGAAATCCGTCGAATGGTCGGGACTGGTCCGGTTCCCGTCCCCCCTGCTCGTCGGTGCGTAGCGGAAACACCGCTACGTGCCACTCTCCTGGAGCGCCTTCGTTCAGCGAACACGTAAACACCCCACGTCCACCGGCATTAACGGTTAATGTCGTACAGTCACCACGTCGTTTTCCATCGCCATCGTAGCAGGCTATACCGTATTGCCCTGTGATAGAGGGAGTAAATGCTCCGCTGGCCTGCAAATGCACTTGTCGCACGTACTCCTCCTCGGCCCGATCCAGACTCCAACCCGTGATTTCCAGCTGCTCGGGTGGTGGAGTGACCTCTACTCTAACGATGGGATTATCCTGCCCTTCCACAACAAGCCTAAGCCAGACGCTCCGGTGTTCGGGCTCAGAAGCCGGCGGCTGATGTGGGACGACCAGCCGGAAGGTCCTGAGTTCCCTCGGGGCCAAAGTCACCCGGGGCCATCCCTCAAGCGGAGATGAGTTATCCCTCATCCAGAACACACCCCTGGGTATGTCCGACGTCGGGTGTATCTCAAAGGTTGCCGTCACCTCGCCTGTGTTTTCAATGCTGACCTGGTACCACACCACTGTGCCGGCCTCACGCAACTCGCCCTCACCGACGGTCAGTTCACCTTGCGGGAACGGTGGCGGGGTCGGCGTTACGGTCGAGGGGGCGAATCGAACGGCAACCGCTTTTCGGACGTCAGGCGATACGGCGTAGACAACCGCGCTTCCCACAAACACAAATAGCAGAATCAATGTTGCAATGGAGGCAACAACCCCGCGGACGGCGGTCCGGCGCACCTGTTTCCAATCATGCTCTGTGTTATAACCGCTGAACTCCTCTGCGGCGCGGCGTGCCGGTCTCAGCACTTTTCCGATATGGCCCTTCAACACGAGCAAAGTCTGCCTCACGAAACCCTTATCGGTGAACCTGCTCACCAGTCTGAGGAACTTGGTCTTGATCACACCTTCTAGAGCCTGCCGTAGTTCCTTCCACTGCGCCACAGGTACGCGGGCTAATTTCCGGGCGAATGTCTTTTTGTCACCTTCATCCAGGGCCTGGAAGGCCTGGTTTGCCACTTTCCTTAACTCAGTCGGTGCAGGCTCAGCAGCCGCATGATATCGTTTGTCCAGTTGTGCCAGAGCGGCATCCAGGCCCAGTGCATCCACCTGCTTTTCTGCCGCTGCCCCATCCCGAATAATCAGCGCGTCTTCCAGCACTTGTGCCAGCGGTTGCCCTTCCTTAAGACGGTCGAAAACCCGCTCCCAATACATCACCATTTGCTCAACCACGGCCCGTCCCAGTTCGCTGCGCCGGTCTTTCTCAGCCTCAAACCGATCGGCCAAGTCAGCTAGCCTCAGAGCATCCTTATATCGTTGCTGCTTCACCAACTTGGCTGCGTGTGCGTACGTGCACAGCCTCCGCTGACAATCCGTAAGGCCACAAGGTGCCAACAGCGAGATGAAACGCTTCCGATTCTCCAGCCCCGCTTCAAGCAGCAGGCCAAAAGCCTCTTCCGCCTGCGCGGGATCGAGATGTTCCAGATATTGATCGCTCAGCCAGGCCAAATCACGGACGGAGTTTTCAGCAGTTTCATGGACGAGCCACAACCCGGCCGAGACCTCCCCGGTTTTTTCGACTTGCTTATATGCGGCGACCCACAGGTGCTGAAGCAGGTGCCGGATCTCGTCACGCAATCCGGCCTGCGCCGGGCGATCGTTGGGCCAGGGCCCGGCGTACTCCCCCTTTTCCGCTGCCTCAGCCGCCCGGCGTGCATTTTTGTACCGCGCTGGAATCAGATCTTCGCGCCCCCGCCACAGATCCATCTCCGCCCGTAGAAGATGCGCTTGAGCGAGCGCCAGGTTGTATAGCGTGCGCACGCGGCGGCCCCATTCATTCAGCACTTGTTCGGACTGCACACGGTTTTGTGGGAGCGATGGATCAACCCAGCGCTCCATCTCGACGGCAGGTCGTTCCACTTGCTCAACCGGTAGGATCTTATTCAGGCGAGCAAAGGTCTCCTGGTAATCCAACGCAGCATCGGCCTGAGCAATGTTTTGAAGCCATCCTCTCAGAGACTCGTTCAACACCATGTGGCTTCTGCGACGTTGCTCGTCCACGCTCCGATCCAACTTCCGGTGCAACTCAATCAACCGGGTGTCTCTCCACTTCTCCGGCACGGTATGGTCCCATCGCTCAAGTCTGGCGTCCAGATCGTCGCACATGCGGATCGTCCGGGCAACGTCCTCCGGTGAGGCCGTCTCAGGGTCAGGCAGCCCGGCCAGTGCGGCCCCTATCTCTGCGAGAGCCGTGTAGGGGCGTACAGTCATCTTAAGTTCATCCCATACCCAGGCGGCCGCCCGGTTGAGTTCAGCCGTTGCTATGCCATAATCCGGCTCGGGATGGAGTAATGCACTCCGACCATGCCGGAAAGCATGGACTCCTTCTAAAACCTCACTATGACGCGGGTCATACCGGCAAGCCTCTTCCAATGCCATAGCGGCACGAGTCAGAGCCTCGTTAAGACCCAGATCCGTTCTTCGCATCCATTCAACGGCCTGGTCTAGCAAGTCACTTGCAACCTGTTCCCGTTTCTGATCGATTGGGTGGAATTCCCTGCGTGTCTTCTCCTCCAGTCCTTCCTGCTCCTCCTGGGAGAGGCCGAACTTGCGCAGTTCCTTTAACGTATCATCGGCTGTCTTTATCGCTTTCGCGTAGAGGCCGTCGTCGGCCTGCTGTTTAACCAACGTGATACGACACTCCAACCATAAATCCGCGAGAGGGACACCGTCCGGAGTGTACCGGAACCGCTCGCGCAGCAGCGTGGATAGCACACCGGCCTGTTCCACAAGGTCGTTCGCTTGCCGAGCGGATTGTAGTGTCTCCAAGAGTTCCTCATATCTCTTAGCCTGGTTATTATACTGTTCAAGATGCTCCTTGGCCTCTGAATCGTCCCGGCAATGCTCAACTACTTGCTCAAGCAACTCAATGGCTGCTGAGAAGCGGTTTTGTTCTGCCAAACGCTGGCTGCGCTGTTTGAGTCGCTCGATAGCCACACTCCTAAGCACTCTCGAGACCTTGGTCTCGGTCACAGCGGCCAACAGTTCCAGCGCCCTCTCTGCCCTCTCTGCTTCGATGAACTCGGCAGCCTGCAACCATATCTCAAGCCCTTCGTCGCCCGATCTTTCGGCTTGCAGGTCACGGAGGAGTTTGATAATGCCAGCAAGGCTACCCGTCTGGCGTGCCGGTTGCAATGCCTCTGAGAGTTGTTTTCTCAACCGCTCGACGTGCTCCGCCCGCCGTCGGTACCCATCCACTTGTCGCTCCAAAGCCCCCATCCATTGCGTACCGTATGAGGCGGCGAGACTCGTCCCATCCTCCTGGCTATGCCAAAGATTCCTCAACCCTGCGAATCCACCCCTAATAGCCTCGGCCTGCTTCACACTTGGCCGTTGGTCACCTGCACTCAACTGAGCCAATACATCTACCTCTGCCGCCAGGGCCCTCAGTTCTATTACACGGGGATAGTCCTGCAGCACTTCTCTCAGTAGCGCCTGAGTCTGCTGATAATCCCCGCCTCGCAACGCTGTCAGGGCAGGTTCCATCCGTCGCCACAACCCTGGTTTCCTCACGGCTGCACGGTGGGCCAGCCACGCCCAGCGGACTTCGGGATCCTCTTGATACTTGCGTCTGGCCCAGTTGAGAAAGGCAAGTGCCGCGTCGTGCTGACCGGCCTGGTACGTCCAGAGCACCTGGTGAACGGCCTGGTCGTACCGTTGCTGATCTTCGTCAGTCAAACCCGCTCCCAGTCCCCAAGCAAGATCGTAGCAGTTCAGACAGATGTCCGCTGTCTCCGTACGAGCGCGGGC
>QMOC01000028.1 GCA_003648085.1 Chloroflexota bacterium | reverse complement strand
GGTCGGCCTGACCACCGTGCTCCTCCTTTCGGGCATCGCCACCGAGGCCGACCTGACCGCTTCGCCGGTCAAGCCGGACCTGGTGTGCGCGGACATTGGGGAATTGATGGCGGTGTGGAAACGAGCACTGTCAGAGAGATGAGACTTGGCTTTTCAAGCGGAGTGTGTTATCATAGCGGCGTGGAATCGCACCCGAGTCTACGATACTTAGCAAATGGCGGCTGACAACGCCGCCGTTTTGACGGGTGGTGGTGAGAAGACCGTGGAAGCAGCCATTCGGTTTGACAGTGTATCGAAGCGCTTCGTTCTGCACCAGGGGCGTCCTCGCTCCTTGCAGGAATTGATACTGAGTTTCCCCCAGCGCAGGGATAATGGCCAGCCCGAAGAGTTCTGGGCGCTGCGCGACGTCAGTTTCGAGGTCACGCCGGGTGAGACGGTGGGCATCATCGGTCCTAACGGAGCAGGCAAGAGCACGGTGCTTAAACTCATCTCCCGCATCATCGAACCCACCTCAGGCCGGATCGAGGTCAAGGGGCGGGTGGGAGCGCTGCTGGAACTGGGCGCCGGCTTCCATCCCGACCTGACCGGGCGGGAGAACATCTATCTAAACGGCTCCATTCTGGGGCTGAGCAGGGCTCAGATCCAGCGTAAACTGGATGAGATCATCGCCTTTGCGGAATTGGAGCGTTTCATTGACGTGCCGGTGAAGCACTACTCGTCGGGCATGTACGTGCGACTGGGGTTCTCCGTAGCGGTGCACACCGACCCGGAGATCTTGCTGGTGGACGAGGTGCTGGCGGTGGGAGACCAGAACTTCCAGCACAAGTGCCTCGAACGCATCATGGAGATACAGCAGCAGGGCGTCACAATATGCTTCGTCTCGCATGACCTGGGGGCAGTTCGCCGGCTATGTTCCCACGCCATCTGGCTGGATGATGGTGCGATTCGGGCTGCGGGCGACGTTGAGGACACCATTTCGGCATATCTGCGCCACGCAGCGGCCGAGGAAGAGGCCCGTATGAAGGCTGCCGCGTCTCAGGAAGAAGCCCCTTCACAGGCTGAGCCCCTTTCGGAGGAGGTCGAGGAGGCACAGCAGGAAGCACAGGAGGAAGAAGAGGAAGAGCCCGAGGTGAAGCAACGGTGGGGGACGGGGGACATAGAGATTATGGATGTCTCCTTCCTCGATGCGGCCGGGGCAGAACGGCACGTGTTTCAGGTGGGAGAGCCGTGGGTGGTGCGGCTGCACTATCGAGCCCAGCAGCGGGTCGAGAGTCCTGTCTTTGGCCTGGCCGTCCATCGGAACGACGGCCTGCACGTGTGCGGCCCCAACACCCACTTCGCCGGCCTGGACATCCCTTTCGTCGAAGGCGAGGGGGACATCCTGTACTGCGTAGATCACCTTCCGTTGATGGAGGGCACATATCTCGTCTCGGTCTCGGCCCACAACCGGGCCGATACGGTGATGTACGATTACCACGACCGTCTTTACCCCTTCAAAGTGCGCCAGGTAGGGAAAGGCGAACGGTACGGGCTGGTGAGCCTGGGGGGGAAATGGGAGTGGAACGGCGGGGGGATGAGTGAGTAAGCGTACCTCCGTTCTGATCATCAGCCACGACGTCGTAGGCCCCCGTATGGCCGGGCCGGGTATTCGCTATTGGGAACTGGCCCGTGTGTTGGCCCGGCCTTTCCAGGTCACTCTGGCCGCCCCTGGCGATCCGCAACTGCCCGCAGCCGATGTCCGCTTATGCTCCTACGAGCCTGGTCGGTGGGACTCTCTGGCTCCGGCAGTGGAGGGGACGGAGGCCATTTTGTTATGCGGAGACGTGCTGGCCTGGTTCCCGATGCTGGAGAGGGTCGGGATCCCCCTGATTGTGGACGGCTACGATCCGCATCCACTGGAGACGCTGGAACTGTTCGCCGGAACACCTGAACAGGAGCACAAGCATCGGGAGCGGGAGCGTATCTTGCAGATGCAATGTCGGGTCGGCGATTTCTTTGTCTGCGCCAGCGAGCGGCAGCGGGATTGGTGGCTGGGGTTGCTGGAGGCCGCCGGACGGGTCAATGTCCACACCTACGGCGAGGACCCGTCATTGCGGCGGTTGATAGATGTAGTGCCCTTTGGTCTGCCCTCGTCACCGCCGCGCCACACCCGGCAGGTGCTGAAAGGGGTGTGGCCGGGCATCGGGCCGGAGGACAAGGTGGCGCTGTGGGGCGGGGGATTGTGGCAGTGGCTCGACCCTCTCACGGCGATCCGGGCGATGGCGCAAATCCGGGAGCGGCGTGACGACGTGAAGTTAGTCTTCCCCGGCACCCGTCATCCCAACACAGAGGCCGTTCCCGACATGCCGATACACCAGGCCGCCGTTCGGCTGGCCGAGGAACTGGGCCTTTTGGACCGGCACGTGTTTTTCGGCGATTGGGTCTCCTACGAGGAGTGGCCCAACTACCTGGTGGAAGCAGACGTAGGGCTTTCGTTGCATTTCGACACCGTCGAAGCCCGCTTGGCCTTCCGCAGTCGGGTGCTGGATTACATCTGGGCCGGACTGCCGATGGTGGTGACGCGGGGAGATGCCACCAGCGGAGTGGTGGAGCGATATGACCTGGGAGCCGTTATGGATTACGAGGATGTAGAAGGCGTTGCGGAGGCCATCCTTCGGCTGCTGGTCGCGCCCGAGGAGACCTTCCGTGAGGGATTTGAGCAAGCCCGGCGGGATCTGACGTGGGAGAAGGCTGCGCGGCCCCTGATCGAGTTCTGCCGTCACCCCCGCCGCGCCCCGGATAGGAAGGCTATGTTGGATTGGCTCGAGATCCCTGATGAGAGCATCAATGCCGAGGAGATTGAGCGCCGGATTCGTGAGAGAAGCGCTCACGCTGACGGTACTTCCCCGTCTGGGGAGATTGAGAGACCAGAGGACATTGCCGAGGATCTCTGGAAGGAGATGATCGGTGGTGAAGGAGAAGGGCATATTTCAATCCGGCAGCGTGATTGCGACATCGTGCCGCGCCATTATGTGATTGACTGGAGGGTACCGATCTTGGGTCCCGTTCACGCCGTGGTACGGCGGATCATCAACGCGGAGATTCGCCGCTACTTGTTCCCTTCGTTAGAGAAGCAGTCGAGTTTCAATCGAAAAGTGATGCAGGCGCTCAACGACCTGGCACGGGAGAATATGCGTCTGCGTCGAGAGATCGAGGAATTCCAAAGAGTCGGGCTAAAATGAGTGGGGTGCATCAGTTCCATCCCACGGTTTCCTACGGAGATGCGGTTAGCAACCAGATTCTAAGCCTCCAGCGCCTGCTGCGACGCATGGGGCATCGCAGCGAGATATTCTGTGAGCGTCTACCTCTCCACTTCGCGGGCCGTGCGCGGCCAATTGCGCAGTATGCCCGCTATTCATCGCCGGCGAATATATTGCTGCTGCACTTCTCCCTGCGCTACTCGGCGGAGGTGATGGCCTGGTTGGAGCAGATTCCAGACCGCAAAGTAGTGGTCTATCACAACATCACACCGTCCGCTTACTTCGCGGGTGTCAACGATGCCTACCTCCAGGCCGCGCAAGCAGGACGTGAACAGTTGGATCGGCTGAGGACGCTGGCTGAGGCAGGATGGGGGGTCTCGAAGTTCAACTGCCAGGAACTGGCGGGGCGGGGATGGAGCCGTCTTGGCGTTCTGCCTATTATCTTCGATCCGAGGCGTTACACCGCCCGGCCGGACCGGAAAGTGCTGAAGCGGTGGCGAGATGGTGTGAACGTTCTGTTCGTGGGGCGCGTCTCTCCCAACAAGCGGTTTGAGGACCTGATCCTGACGTTCCATTACCTCAAGCGTCTCGTGCGACCGGATGCCCGGCTTCTGCTGGTGGGATCGGCGCAGGGGATGGAGCCCTACCTTGAGTTTCTGCGGGCATTAGTGGAGCGCCTGAGTTTGTCGGATGTGGTGTTCACCGGCCACGTGGGCGATTCACAATTAGTGGCTTACTATCGGTGTGCCAGCGTCTATCTCAGCATGAGCGAGCACGAGGGGTTTGGCATACCGTTGCTGGAGAGTATGCACTTCGGGGTGCCCGTCATCGCTTATAAAGCGGCTGCCGTGCCCGAGACGTTGGGCGGCAGCGGCATTTTGGTGACGGTTAAAGACCATGCGGCGGTGGCAGAGTTGATCGGGCTGCTGGTTGAGGATGTGCATCTGCGGTCCCAAATCATCGCCCGGCAGCGCGAGCGGCTGCGGGATTTTCTGCCCGAAAGGGTTGAGGAGCACTTGAGGTTACTTATGAAGGACCTCGGAGCGTGAGGAGCAGGTGCCGCCGGCGCGAGGATGTAGATAGTTTGCGATACAAGACTCGACGGAAGCCCCGGTTCGTCGGGGTTCTCCCGGCTGAAGCCGGGCCTCCAACCCTGTTTCGTACCGAGAACTAGATAAGGACGCGGGATGAGTGCACAGCCTAAAGCATCGGTGATTGTCCTGGCCTGGAACGGCATGGCGTATCTGGACGCCTGCCTGAGCGCAGTGCTGGCCCAAGGCTATCCCGCTTTTGAGGTCATCGTCGTGGACAACGGCTCAACCGATGGCTCAGCGGACTTCGTGGCGCAGTGTTACCCCCAGGTGCAGTTGATCCGCAACGAGCGCAACCTGGGCTTCGCGGCAGGCAACAACGTCGGGCTGCGCGCTGCTACGGGGGACGTGTTGGTGCTGCTCAATCAGGACACAGTCGTGCGGCAGGGATGGCTTGAGGCGCTGGTGGACACTTTCCAGGATCCCTCTGTCGGCATCGCCGGTTGTAAGGCGCTCTACCCTGACGGCTCCATCCAGCACGCCGGGGGCTTCATCTATGGCCCCCGCGCCGAGACGGACCACATTGGCCGCCACGAACCCGACGATGGCCGCTTCGATCAGATGCGCGACGCTGATTTCGTCACCGGAGCGGCGTTGGCCATCTCCCGGACCGCTCTGAAGCGCGTGGGTCTGCTCGATGAGGGTTTCTATCCCGCCTACTACGAGGATGTAGACTGGTGCTACACCGTCCGCGAGGCCGGCTTCCGCGTCGTTTACGTGCCTGTGGCCCGCTTGATCCACTACGAGTCTCAAATGGCTCAGCGCGAGAGCCACGAGCACAAGTATGCTCTGCATCGGGGACGCCTGCGCTTTGTCTTCAAACATTGGACACTGGAGCGATTGGAGGGAGAGTTCGTACCGGCCGAGCGGGCATGGGCGGCTCACCTGGAGCGCACGGTGGAGCTGATGGCTGCGCGGCGGGCCTATCTGAGCACAGTTCTGGCTCTACCCGATATTCTGGCTTTTCGCCAGAGTTCGGAGGAGGAGGCCGATGCCCTGGTCGGTCTGCTGACCGATCTGCGGGCTGCGGCTATGTCCGGCCTGGCAGACCTGCAGGCCAACCGGTCGCTGGCCCCTGTGCCCCACGAGCCTCCACCGCTGCGCCACTCTTCCAGAGCAGAACCTGAAGCGGAACGAGAGGCCGACCAGGGGGAGAGACGAGGGGCACGACTGCCGGCCAAACTTGAAGCCGGGCGGGAGATCCGTGAGCCACCCTTCGCCTCGCGGGTGCCTATAGTGGGCGGGTTAATCGTCGCCTTACGTCGTCTGTGGAGCAGCGTTGCCGTCAGGTGGTATGTGCGCCCCCTCATCCAGCAACAGAATATTTTTAACGCCCAGGTGGTCGGCTATCTAAAAGCCCTGCAAGACCGGTTGGGGCAGCACGACTATATCCTGGCAAGACACGGCCAGGCCCTGGAGCAGCACGGCGAACTCATTGGCTGGGTCAGTCGGCGCACCGATCAACTGGAGCAACGTTCCACGGAGCACGGGCGTCTCCTGCAGGGCCAGTTGCGTGATGTGGAGGAGAATATCCGCGAGATCAACGAACTGGCCGAGCGCCTGGCTGCGTTGACCAGGGCGTTGTCCACAGGACACGACGAGAAGACGTAGGGTATGCGTGTGTTGCACGTGACTCATCAGTACCCGCCTGCTATCGGTGGCTCGGAGAAATACATCGCCGACCTCTCGGAAGAACTGGTAGCGCGGGGGCACCAGGTAGACGTCTTTACCAGTCGTTCGCTGGACTACCATACCTGGAAAGACGAACTGGGACCCCGTGAGCGCGTGAATGGGGTCAACGTGTACCGGTTCCGCAGCATGCGGCGCACCGAATTTGTCTGGCGCGTGTTGCATTGGAGTCTGGGCAAGTATTGGCAGACCCGCTCCCGCTGGTACGAGCCGTTCATCCTGTTCGGAGGCGGGCCGCTGTGCCCTGGTATGTTCGCTGCAATGCTGGCAAGGCTGCCACAATATGACCTGGTTCATCTGAACTGCCTGGTCTACGGCCACGTCGCCTACGGCTATCTGGCTGCGCGCTGGCGGCAGGTCCCGGTGGTCGTCACTCCCCACACCCATGCTGGCCAGGAAGTGACCTATGGTATCGGCTACGAGTTGGACGTGTTGCGCGGCAGTGACCACGTTATCGCTGTCACGGAAGGTGAGCGAAACTTCTTGCTGGGATTGGGGCTGGATCCGTGGCGCGTGACGACCGCAGGCAACGGACTGCGCCCGGAGGCGTACCCGATGAGGGATATAACGGCCTGTCGCCAGCGGCTGGGGCTGCCGGAGGACGCTTTTGTGACGCTGTTTCTAGGACGCCAGGTCGAGTACAAGGGGCTGGGAACAGCACTGGAGGCCTTCATCGCCCTGCGGAGGAGTCACCCGCACCTGATCTTCCTCGTTGTAGGGCCGGAGACGGACTACTCCCGCCGACTGTTCGCCCGTCACGATGGCCTGCCGGGAGTGGTGAATCTGGGAGCCGTATCCGACGACGTGCGACTGGATGCGCTGAACGCCTGCGACTGTCTGGTGCTCCCTTCGCGGGGGGAGGCCTTCGGCATCGTCTTCCTGGAAGCGTGGATTGTGGGCAAGCCGGTCATAGGACCGCGCACGGCGGCCGTCTCCACCGTGATTCGCGATGGGCAAGATGGCTGGCTGGTCCCGCTCGACGATCCAGGGGCGATCGGGGAGGCCCTGAAGCGCTGGATTAGTTCTCCAGCCCTGGCGCGGCAGATGGGGGAAAGCGGTCGCCGGCGGGTGCTGAGCCGCTATACATGTTCCCGTATCGCGGACGTGGTGGAAGGCATCTATTTCCGAACCCTGCGCGCCTGTCGAAGAGGAGGCCGGGCGAAGAAACCCTCTACATCATCCCGCGGATATGGCTCGATCCGCAGCAGGTAAACCGGGTCACGCCGGTAAGAGCGATGCGCGTTCTTCTGATCACAAACTACTTTCCCCCTCACTATCAAGGGGGAGCCGAGGTTATGGTCTACAACACCTGCCACGGCCTGCTCCAACGTGGGGTGGATGCCTCCATCCTGATGATCAACGCCCGCATACCCGGCGGACAGGACCGGTATCGTGATGTCCAGGGGGTTCCGGTCCACGAGGTGACCTATCGGTCCCACTTGCCTGGAAATCCATTCTTGCAGACCTTTGACCCGCGCATATATCGGGATGTGATGGCCGAAATACGGCGTGTCCAACCCGATTTGGTCCACGTCCATAACGTTTCTGGCGCTACGCTGGCCCCTTTTGTAGCCTGCCGTCGGGTGAACGTGCCCGTGCTGCTCACGCTCCACGACCACTGGTTGCTCTGTCCCAACAACATGCTTTACAAGGGCGACGGAGCGTTGTGTGACCCGGCGGAGCATCCCAGGGGTTGCAGTCACTGCTTCCGGCGACAGGATTTTTGGGCCAACATCCCCTGGCGACGTCAGATTTTCGCCCGCCTGGTTCAAAACGTGCGTTTCTTCATCTCACCGAGCCAAAAGTTGGTTGATTTGCACGTCGCAGCGGGTTACAACCCTGCGCGCTTCCGCGTCGTGCCCAACGGCATTAAACCGGCGTTGTTCCAGACCCCCTCCGATTCTCTCGTGAGAGAATATGTGCGAGAAAGTGGCTTGTTTCGCACCCTATTGCTTGCCGGAGCGATGGTCGAGAGCAAAGGAATCAAAACCGTTATCGAGGCACTGCCCTTGTTGGCCAGGTATGTGGATCGCTTCCGCCTGCTTGTGGCCGGTAGGGGGGAGGATCGCTTTTTGGCGGCCTTACGGCGCTTCGATCCGTCAGTCGTGAAACTCCTGGGACAGGTGCCTTTTCAGGAGATGCGCGCGCTGTACGCCGCGACCGACCTGACGGTTATACCCTCGGTGTGGTACGAAAATTCGCCTATGGTGATCTATGAGAGTATGCTGGCCGGGACACCAGTGCTGGGTTCCGCGATAGGCGGCATCCCGGAATTGATCCAGCATGGAGAGACCGGGTACCTTTTCTCCCCTGGTGACGCGGTCGCGCTGACCGAGCGGGTAATTCAGCACTTCGCCCGCTCGGCTCCCGAGCGACGGGCTATGCGCCGACGTTGTGTCGAGTTCGCTCATACCCACATGACCCTGGATCGCTACCTCGATCGCTTGCAGCAGGTCTACGATGAGGCGCTGGAGGCCTGAGAGGATGAGCCAAAAACTCAGAATAGGGGAAGATAATAATGAAAGTTAGCCTGATTAACCTGAATCTGGTGGCTGAGGATGCCATTGGGACGTGCATCATCAACCAGGTGCATTTTTTCCGCCGCCGTGGCGACGACGTGCACGTCTACGTCCTCCACCCTCCTCACAATGTGCCGACTGACATTGAGGAGGTGACGAGCGTCGTCACGTTGAGGGAGTTGATCGAAGGGCAGGAGGAACACTTCCGTTTATCTGATTTGTACATCTATCACTATCCGGGCCGCCATGCATTGATGGAGAGCATCCGAGGCATTGACCGGGGAACGGTGATCTTTTACTATCACAACGTCACCCCGCCCGAACTATGGGGGAGCGACATCGGCCGCGATGCACTGATGCGGGACATCGAGGGCAGTGCATTGGTTCACTACGCCGACTTGTGTATCACCCCCAGCCCCTTCAACAAACAAGACCTCGTTGACCGTCTTGGCTACGCTCCTGATCGAATTTGCGTTTTGCCTCTGGCAGTGGCTTTGGAACAATTTACCCCTGGTGATAGGGACCCGAAACTGGTTCAGCGCTACGAATTGGAGGGGCAACAGGTATTGCTTTTTGTGGGCCGTATGGCGGGCAACAAGCGGATTGACATCCTGATCGAGGCGCTGGCGCGGGTCAAGAGCCAGATACCAAACACCAAGTTGCTGCTGGTCGGCGACGACCGGAGCAATCCGGCGTTCCGCCCGATCGTCGCTGACGCCCGAGCCCGTGCTGCCGAACTGGGGATTGCCCGTGACGTAATCTGGACTGGTCGAGTGGACGAGTTGCCTCCCTACTTTCGCCTGGCTGACGTCTATGTGACCGCCAGTCTGCACGAAGGATTTGGTCAGCCGCTGGTAGAGGCTATGGCTTGTGGCGTGCCAGTGGTCGCCGCTCGCGCTGGCGCTATGCCCTGGGTTCTGGGCGATGCCGGGCTGCTCTGTGAGCCTGGCAGCGCCGATGACCTGGCTGAAAAAGTTCTGACGGTGCTGAGGGATACCGGTCTGCGCCAGACACTCATCGAGCGTGGCCTGGAGCGGGTACAAGCGTTCAGCCTGGAACGGTATGAGGCCAATCTGGCCGAGATTGTGGAGAAGGCCGTAACCCACACGCTACCCGAAATCCCCCCCGAACCCGTAGTGGAAGCGGGCAGGGAAGCGGAGATACAACCCGCAGCGGAGGCAGGTGAGGAAGCACAGACACAACCGGCCCCCGTCATCCCCCGGGATGAGTTGGTTTTGAGCATCCTCAGCGATGAGATCATGGCTCAAAGCGACATTGCTCTGCGCGGTTACGTGGTTCGCTCCAGAGTGCCTTTGCTGGGGCCGTTTATCGCCTGGGTGCGACGCAACCTGACCTCCCATCTGCGCGAGCCCTACCTGGATCCGATGATCGAGCGGCAGGTGGCCCTCAATCGCCGAATGGCCGAGTGGATGCAGCGGGCCATCGCTCTCTGGACCGCTTCCATCCAGCGCCAGGCCGAACTGGAGGCCCGCGTGGAGGCTCTGGAGGCGCAAATTGAAGCCTTATCTCACTAAGAGCGTGTCTAAGAAGTCTAAGAATTCTCAGCCCGGCGACTGAAGTCGTGGGCTACCTTTGCGAAGCCCGCCCTCCGGCGGGCTGGGGAGTCGCCGCATGGCGACTTAGCGCTGGTAGCACGCGGCTTTAGCCGCCGTGTCAGAGGTACTTGCTTTGTTAGAGTTCGTTCCGAAATTCAGCGCATTGATCCGTTGATGTCCTAGCATCCGTGTTCTGATGTTTCTGAGAGGAGGTCTTTAACATGGGTGGCTTGATAAACCTGGAACCGCTTTCCGTAAGCGCATTGGTGCTTAATCTACTGTTAGGTGTCGTCCTTTCGGTGGTTGTGGCATGGTACTACGCCCGATTTGGTGAGGCATTGTCCAACCGACGTAAATTCGCCAGACTCTTGCCTATGCTGAGCCTGATAACCACCCTGGTTATCTCAGTCGTCAAGGCTTCCCTGGCGTTGTCATTGGGACTCGTAGGGGCGCTCTCCATCGTTCGGTTCCGCACCGCCATCAAAGACCCCGAGGAACTGCTTTATCTATTTCTGGCGATTGCCATTGGGCTCGGTCTAGGCGCCGATCAGCGGATTCCGACCTTGGTTGCGGTTGGCATTATCATGCTCCTGCTGATTGCCACCCGCCTGTTTGCCCCGCGCTCCCAGCGCCGGAACCTGTATCTGAATATCCAGGTTCGTGAAAGGGGGGGAGGCGCGGGAGAGGCGAACGAGTTTAGAACCGTCAACGATATTTTGGTCAAACATGCTGAACTCGTAGATGTGCGCCGGCTCGACCGGCATGACCACACGCTGCAGATGACCTATTTCCTGGACTGCAAAGACCAGAACGCGCTGGCTGGGCTGATTGATGACTTGAGGAATGCCGTGCCTGGATGTTCCTTTAGTTTCGTTGACCAGAATAGTATGCCAGGGAGTTAGGCGATGCGCATACAGGGTTCGCAACGTTCTGATCGTGGCGCCTTCTGGTTGGAGACCAAAAGGTGGGTGCAGACGCGACAGGGGTTGATCCAACTCCTGCTGGCTGTCAGCCTGGGATTCCTCATTGCTGTTAGTGGCGTCGCCTGGTACAGGCTGCAGGGCTGGAAGATCATCGAGCCGCCGGTTCGGGCTCTGTTTGCTGAAATGCATAGTACAGCGGAGACGGTCATTGAGGCCAACGATCTGCCGACGCTGTACTTTGACATCGGCTTCGAGGAATACCAGACGATGGCAGCCCAGCGGGAGGAGGCGCTACAAGTAGGCATCCTGTTGCTCG
>QMOC01000027.1 GCA_003648085.1 Chloroflexota bacterium | reverse complement strand
CCCCATATCTCACGGTTCATCAGCCGTCATACCGTAAAGGTGGGGGGAGGATGGTTCAGTTACAAGCGAAAACAGGTTGACACTTTGATGTCTGCTGCGCACCGCCGCCCGCCGATGACGTCGCCGGGCTACAGACCAGCGGGGGATCAATCCCCCTTACTTGCCGCAAAGACCGTTTTCCTGCTGTGTTGCGGCGTAAGCCAGACTCGTCGGGCGCCGCTTCGTAGCACGGGCACTTCATGCCCGTGCGGGCCGCGTGAGAAAGTGTCAACTCATTCTGAACCATCCCGGTGGGGGGCTCCAAAATTCGCCAGACTCCAGTGTAATATAGCAGAAGCAACTGACGTTTTACTGACAGGGGGGCAAACAGAGGCTCGGCAGGATGGATTTTGGTAACTGCTCAGCCATCCCCAGGCAGAGCGTTGAAACATATTCTTTAGGACGCAGATGAACGCTGATGAACGCTGATTTTTTGATCTTATCTGCGAAAATCTGCGTGAATCTGCGTCCGATTCCGAGGTCGTGGGCCTGAGCGCAGGCACACACAGGGCGGCCGGAGTACTTCGAGCGCAGCGGCGTCGCGCTGGTGCGCCTCACCTGGCATCGGCGGTGACACGGACCACCCACGAGCGCATTTCAGGTGCAGCCGTCCTCATCTACCCTGTCCGTCAGTCACCGACGAGCCGTGAATATAATCTCCGCAGGTCCTCCTGAGGTTCAATGCCGACCTCTTCCCGCAGACGACGCTTCAGGTCCAGGTAAAGCCGGATGGCACCGGCACGGTCGTTCAGCACGATGCAGGCTTGCATGCCCAGCAGCACGGCTTCCTCCTGCCACGGCTCCAGTTCCAGGGCGCGGCGGCAGGCGTCCAGCGCTGCTTCGGCGTGGCCGTCCTCCAACCGCCGCCGGGCCACGGCCAGTGAGGCTCGCATGGCCTCCTGTCTCAGCCGTTCTCGTGGAGCCGCCGCCCAATCGGCGTAGCGGTCGCCGGGAAACAAATCCCCCCGGTAGAGGGCCAGCGCCGCCTCCCATTCCTCGTTGCGGATGTATTCCTCGAAGATTTCAAAGTCCACGCTCGAACCGGCCGGGAGGTGCAGCGTGACCCGGCCTCCCCCGACCTCTAGATAGCGGGAAGGGAACTTTTCGGGCAAGTCCGGCTCCAACGCCCGGCGCAGGGCCGAGGTGGCCTGATGGAAGAGGGCCGACATCGAGGCGGGTGATTTCTCCGGCCAGAGGGCCTCGGTCACCTGGTCGCGGAAGAGCGAACGGCCGGGGCTGATCAGGAGCAGGCGGAACAACTCCCCGGCTCGCCGTTGCCGCCAGGCATGGTCGGGAATGGCCCGCGCCCCTTGCCGAACCTCAAAGCGGCCCAAGGTCACGATGCGCAGAGGCGGCGGCGGCACGCGGGCCAGGCGGCTCAACAGCCTGGCGGAGACGGACGCCAGGTTGGGATCATCGCTGTTCAGACAATCTGCCAGCAAGGGGAAAGCCAGCGCTCGCTCCTGCTCCAACAGGAAGGCGTAGCCGCCGCTGATGATGCGGGAGACGGTCTCGAACCAGGCATCGGTGGCCTCGGCGCGCTGTTGCCGGTGGAGCAACGCGGCCAACAGGAGGTAAGCCCGCGCTAGGTCGAAGTTCGCCTGCAAGGGGGTCAAAATCTCGACGGCGGCCCGGAGATCGGCCTCGGCGGCGGCGACATCGCCGATCTCCCAGGCGGCGCGGCCGCGCTCGATGAGTGCCAGGCCCTGTAGATGATGATACCCCACGCGGGTGGCGATGACGAGCGCGTCATCTGCCCAGTCCCACGCGGTGGAAGCGCTGCCGGTGGTGCGACGATAACGGCTCAAGCCGAGGCGCAGCAAGACACTCAGACCGGGATCGCCAATAGCCTCGGCGATGGAACGTGCGCGGGCGTAGAAAGGGAGAGCGGATTCGGGATTCTCCCCACCCTGGGCCAGGTCGGCGCGCAGACAGTAGTAGAAACCTTCGGCCAGTGAACCGGGTGGAGCAAAGCGGCGCAGTTCCTCGGCCGTCGCAAGAGCGCGCTCCCGTCGGCCGATGACCCAGTAAACCCAGCCCATGGTGGCCAGTGGAAACCAAGCCACATCCGGCATCCCCAGCTCTCTCGCCAAGCGGAGTGATTCCTCATCAGCAGCCAACGAGAGTTCGAACTGACCACGAGGTACGTAGACGTTGGCGGACAGGTTGTGGAGGCCGCTTCGCAGCGCACGGCGGTATCCCAGTTGACGGCTCAGATCAATGGCACGCCGGTAAAAGGCCTCGGCGGCGGCCGGGTTGTCGGTTTCGGCGGCACAGTTGCCCAGGATCAACAGTGCATCGGCGCGGACCGGTGCATCTGAGAGGACGCGACTCAATACTTCCTCGGCCAGTGCCCGTGCTGTGTCGTAATGGCCCTGGCGAAAGTGGAGGTGGGCCACGCAGACCAGCGCGGCGGCGATAGCGTCGGTTCCGCCGGAGGCGCGCGCCTGTTCCAACGCCTCTTGTGCCCGCTGCAAGGCCGCGCCGATGTCACCCGCTCTCGCCAGGATGTGACTCTGCTCAATCAAACTGCTGATGGAAGGAGATAGGCCCATTGCCCAACCCCAGTTTGTCAATGGGCCTGTATTATGGCCCAAGCCGGGCGGAATGTCAACATAGAGGTGCAACGCGCCTGCAAGGAACCTCTTGCCTGAGCCGGATTTGGGGAATACCCTGATAACGTCAAAATCACGCTTGACGGGAAGAGAAATTCGTGGTAAAATGATACCGACCGGTCGGTATCCAACGATGGAGGCAAGGGATGAGCCCACAACAACGGGGAGGGGAGACCCGCTCCCGCATTCTGCAGGCAGCGATGGAATGTTTCGCGCAACGCGGTTACGACGGCACCGGTGTGGCCGAGATCTGCCGCCGCGCCGAGGTGACCAAAGGGGGTTTCTATCACCATTTCCCCAGCAAGCAGGCCGTCTTCCTGGAGTTGCTAAACCGCTGGTTGGCGGGGCTGGATACGCAACTGGAGGCAGTCCGCGCCGGGGCGGAGAGCATTCCGGAAGGGCTCCTGCGGATGGCCGGGATGGTACGGCAGGTCTTCGAGGCGGCGGGCGGGCAACTTCCGATTTTCTTGGAGTTCCTGGCCCAGGCCGGGCATGACCCTGCGGTCTGGCGGGCGACCATCGAGCCTTACCAGCGCTACCGGGCCTTCTTCCGCGATATGATCGAGGCCGGTATTGCCGAAGGCACGCTGCGTCCCATTGACCCCGAGATAGGGGCCAACCTCATCGTTTCATCGGCCGTCGGCCTGGTGCTGCAGGGGATGCTCGATCCCCAGGGGGCCGACTGGGGTCAAGTCGCAGAGGAGAGCATGCACATGCTTCTTGAAAGTTTAGAGAGGAAAGAAAAATGAAAGTGTTGTTGACCGGCGCGTTCGGAAACGTCGGAATAAGTGCGTTGGAGGAACTGGTCAAGCGAGGGCACACCGTGCGGTGCTTCGATCTCAAGACGAAGGCGAACGAAAGAAAGGCCCGCAGATTCGGAGGGCAGATAGAGGTGATGTGGGGTGACCTGCGTCGTCCAGAAGACGTTGCCGCTGCGGTGCGCGACCGGGAAGTGGTGGTGCACCTGGCGTTCATCATCCCCAAACTGTCGGCCACCGGCGTCGAGTCGGAGGCCCGCCCCGACTGGGCGCGGGAGATCAACGTGGGCGGCACTCTCAACTTGCTCAGCGCGATGAAGGCCCTCCCCAGCGCACCCAAGATCATCTTCACCTCGACGTACCACGTTTATGGCAGGACCCAGAACCAACCGCCGCCCAGAAAGGTCTCGGATCCGGTCCGCCCCATCGAGCACTACTCGATCCACAAAGTCGCGTGCGAGGAGATGGTCAAGGCGTCCCAGTTGGAGTGGACGATTCTGAGGCTGGCCGCCACGCTGCCGCTGGCGATTAAACTGGATCCAGGGATGTTCGACGTGCCACTGAACAACCGCATGGAATACGTGCACACGCGGGATGTAGGGCTGGCGATCACCAACGCCGTGGAGAGCGACGAAGTGTGGGGCAAGACCCTGCTGATCGGGGGCGGCCCGAACTGCCAATACTACTACCGCGAGATCGTGGAGCGGATACTGGATGCAATGGGAGTGGGCATGCTGCCGGAGGAGGCTTTCGGTTCAACGCCTTTCCCCACCGATTGGCTGGACACGGCGGAGAGCCAGCGGCTCCTCCATTACCAACAGCGTGACCTGGATGACTACATCCAAGAGATGGTCGCCCTGCTGGGGCACCGGCGGCATCTGATACGGGTGTTCCGTCCCTTCGTCCGGTGGTGGCTACTGAGCAAATCCCCATACTTTCGAGATTCAAAAGAACGGGTGCGGGTCGGTCGGCAGGCGAAAGTTGCAGCCACCGACTGAAATCCGCCCAGGTCCGGTATCACAATTAGAAGGAGTTTCCCGTGAACATTTTGCTTGTCTACCCTGAGTTTCCAGACACATTCTGGAGTTTCAAATATGCGCTCAAGTTCGTGCGCAAAAGGGCGTCTATGCCCCCTCTGGGGCTGCTGACCGTGGCCGCGATGCTGCCGGCGGAATGGAACAAGCGGCTGGTTGACGTCAACGTGACGAATCTGACCCAAAGCGATCTGGCGTGGGCCGATTACGTGTTCATCAGCGCCATGGTCGTGCAGCGCGACTCGGCACGCGAGATCATCGCCCGCTGCCAAGAGGCAGGCGTCCCGGTTGTCGCCGGAGGCCCCCTCTTCACCGACGAGTACGAGCAGTTCGAGGACGTTGACCATCTCGTGCTCAGGGAAGCCGAGGCGACCCTTGCGCCTTTCCTGGCGGATCTGGAGCGCGGGGAGGCCAGGCGGATCTACACCACATCTGAGTTCCCCGATATTCGACAGACCCCTATCCCCCTCTGGGAACTGGCCGACATGGATCGCTACGCCACGATGAGCATCCAGTTTTCCCGGGGTTGCCCCTTCAATTGCGATTTCTGCAACATCACCACGCTGTTTGGACACCGACCGCGCGTCAAGACCGCCTCGCAGATCGTCGCCGAACTGGACCGCCTCTACGATCTGGGGTGGCGGGGCGGCGTTTTCTTCGTTGACGACAACTTCATCGGAAATAAAAAGCAACTCAAGGCCGAGATCTTGCCCGCCTTGATCGAGTGGCGCAAGGACAAGGTCGGCATGGCCTTCAGCACCGAAGTCTCCATCAACCTGGCCGACGACGATGAACTGATACATATGATGGTTGATGCCGGGTTCACCACAGTGTTCATCGGCATCGAGACGCCGAACGAGGCCAGTCTGACAGAGTGTAAGAAGAACCAGAATAAGAATCGCGATCTGATCGAAAGCGTCAAGCGCATCCAACGCGCCGGCCTCCAGGTGCAAGGAGGGTTCATCGTCGGCTTCGACAGCGATCCTCCTTCGATCTTCCAGCGGCAGATTGACTTCATCCAGCGGAGCGGCATTGTAACGGCGATGGTAGGCTTGCTTCAGGCCCCCCGTGGGACGCGACTCTACGAGCGTCTGAAGCGCGAAGGCCGCATCTTAAGCGAGATGTCGGGCGACAACGTGAGCGGCTCGACGAACATCATCCCCAAGATGGGCTTGGCGACGCTACGCGAGGGGTATCGGAAGGTCTTGGATCAGATCTACTCCCCCAGGCTCTACTACGAGCGCGTCAAGACCTTCCTCCAGAACTACGAGCCCCCCAGGATCAGGGTTCACTTTGAGTTCGAGTACATCCTGGCCTTTCTGCGGTCCATCTATCAACTGGGGATCAAAGGCGCGGAGCGCGCCTACTACTGGCGGCTTTTCTTCTGGACCCTCTTCCGTCGTCCCAAGCTGCTTCCACTGGCGATCACGCTGGCGATCTACGGCTTCCATTTTCGCCAGGTCTGCGAATTACACGTTCTTTAACTAGGGGAAGCATCACCTGCATCCCTCCATCATCCTGCGCAAATGAATGGTAAATAGAAGCGATAGGCTGCCAGCCGGAAGACCAGAGTGTCCAATGAGCCTATATCCCCCCGGATCAACACCAATCCACCCTCCACCTCGAACGGCATCGCCTCGCCCGAGGTCAGTTCCGTTACCTCCATAGCCTGGGGCGTGAGCAGGCCCAGCGCATCCGCGTCCACCGTCAGGGTGAAGGAGGCGGTCTCGACAAGGGTGTTGTGGACGGTGAAGAAAAGGTCCTCATCCCTGTCTTGGGCCGTCCCGAAGCGCTCGACCCACACGGCGGAGTTGTCGCTCCGGGCGTGGGTGACCGGCTCCCACTCGGCGGGACGGAATTGGAGGAGCACCTGCCGAGTGTCGGTGATCAGTTGGTCGGCACCTTCCTCCCAGCCGGTGGCTTCGTCCTTACGAACCGGGAGGATGCCGTAGAAGAGCGCCAGGTTCACGAACTCCCGCACGTCCCCTAGCGTGAGGTCGGGGTCGCCGTTGGCCCAGGTCTGGGGCCGGTGGTAGGCGATGGCCCGCCGGTAATCCAGGATGCGCGGGTTCCAGTTGGTGGATGCTCCTGTTTTGCTCTTCCCTTCGCCTCCAAAGGCGTCTATGTGACGCGCCAGGCCGTTGGGCGTGCCGACCCCCCAGAAGTTGACTGTGATGGCCATGTCATCGCGGCCCCGGGCGTCCATACGCTCGCGCAGCCAGATGAAGAACTCGTGCATATTGGCCGCGTTGTGCACCCCGGGCCGGTAGGTGGCGACGTGGTAGGCCAGAGAAGTGTCGGTCAACGCCAGGTGCTCGGGGCGGGTGTCCACGCCGGGCGCACTCATGAAGTTGTCCATCATCACCCCATCCAGCACGGCGCCGATGGACTCGGTGGCCGAGATAACCGGGTTCACCACCCAATCCCATAGGAGCGGCCCCCACCCGTCGGTGATGTCCGGATCCGTGCTGGTCGCCCAGCAGACCTCCCAGACGCCCGGGGCCCAGGGGTACTCGCCCACGTGTTTGATCTGCCAGTCGCCGTTGGGGTCATAGGTCACGCTGCGGGTGATGGCCTTGCCCCTGGCCTGCTCACTCACCTTGGATGAACTCTCCAGCGCCTCCACCAGCCCGATGGTATCACTGTAGGTGGGCAAAGGCTCGGTGATGGCGGAACCGTCCTTGAGCGGGGCATCGGCCACGATGTACTCGGCGGTGAAGATGCCCTTCAGGTCATCGGTGAGTACCTGCCGGGCGCCGATCTCGCTGCCGTAGTGCCCCCGCTCGTACCCGACATAGCCCTGTGCCAGGCGGGACGATTCAAACCAGGAAGGGTGTCGGACGGCGAAACGCTCGATGGCTGTCCGAAAGCCCCAGGTGGGGTCAACGCGGTACAGTTCCAGGCTCAGATCGGCCTGGCCATCCAGTTTCACGGCCAGCGGTGAGATGCCCAGGTAGCCCCGCGCCTCGTAGCGTCCCTTTTCCTGATCGTAGGCCAGTTTGACCAGGCGGGGAGAATCGAGGGAGACGGCCAACGCCAGGCCGTGGTCTCCGTCCTCGATCAGGGCGTAGGGGTAGAGTGAGATGGGGAGCCAGCCGTCCCAGACGCCGCTGACGACGTGCTCGTAGGTCCAGGAAAGGCTGGACGGCAGGGGATATTCTGGAGGTGGGTCGGCCACGGCGATGCCGGTGATGATGGGGCGGCTGTGGCGCACGTCGTCCCACCAGCGCCAACCATCGGCGTCCACCGGCAGGGCCAGGATCACCTCCAGCGCTCGATCCACGCCGGCGGTATCCTGCAACTCGAGGTGCACTTCGATCCGGTCGGCTGCACCGGTGTAGGTGGCGGTCAGCGTCAGGCCGGCGGTGACGGTGGCGGTCTGGACCAACCGCTCTCCCTGCTGCGTCACCACGCCGGTGATTGGCTGTTCCCCCTCCGGACTGGCGACGATACTCAGATCATCCACCCACAGAGATTGGCCCTGCAGCAGGCCGCCGATGATCAACTCCAACTGCGCCGCATCCGGCGGGGCCCGTACCTCACCGCAGATCTTGCGCCAGGTGTACGCCTCCCAGTGGAGCGGCGCTACCAGTGTCAGATCGCCCAACTGACTTCCCTCGCCGTCCAGCCAATGCAGGTAGAGACCGTTGGGGCGGGAGATGCCGCGCCAGATTTCGTCCTGACGTCTGGGCGGCGTGCCGTCGGGCGTCTGCACGTAGCCCCGGCCGCTCAGGAAGTAGCCCGAAAGCCGGTAGCGCTGCCCGGGAGTGACGGTGATGGCGTCGGCCACCATCAGGGCGTAGCCCAGGGTATCGGTCTGGTAGCCCCGCATTTGCAGCGACCAATCACCGCTGCGGCTGACGGAATCGGTGATGGTGACGGTGATGCCGCTTTGCCCTCCGCTCCGCCAGTGGGCCTCTCCCTCCTCAAAACCGGGATTGGCGAGGAGGTTCGGCTCGCTCACCTCACCGGCGTGGCTCACATCCCGCACCCACAGGGCCGGGCCGGACGTGAGGGGCAACGGCTCGCCGTCCATCGCCAGACCGACGACCTGCCCGTCGGCGGAGAGGGTCAGTGAGAGGCCGTCGTCGGTGCCGATGGAGAAGGTATCCGCTTCGGGGTGAGGCCAGGGCGGGGGCGCAGAGAGGATACCTCTGGAAAGGCAGGCGATCACCACCCCGACCGTCACCGTGGCGAGGGCCAGGGGCGGCAGCAGCCAACGCATCACAGCCCCCTGTCAACGCGGGTGATCGCCCAGATGCCATCCGTACCGACCCGCACCGGCTGGGTCAGATGGATGACGTAGAAGTGCTCACCGTGGATGACCAGCACCTGAGCCTGACCGGTGGCGGGGTCGGGCAAGGGGAGCAGATCAAAGGTGTCCTGGGCCGGGTCAAAGCCCAGTTCCTCTCCCTCATCCCGGGCTACCTCCAGCGGATCGAGCCGCCAGGGCTGATGGCCCTGATCCACCGAGGCCTGAAGTTGCCGCAGTTCGTCCATATCCAGCGCCACCTCCCCCACGTAGACCTCGCCGCCGGGCGGTGTCTGTGCAGGCGATGGAGGGGCCGTGGGCGTCGGGAGTGTCTCGGTGGTGGTGGTCGCACCCGGCCGAGTGGACACAGCGGTGGGCGTGGGGGCCAACGTCGGGCCGGCGGGCCCCTTGACCCATCTCCTCACCGCGCCCAGGCCGCAGCCCAGGCTCAGGAAGAGGAGCGACAGAAGCACGGGAAACCAGATGAGGCGGTGTCTGCTCATCGTTCCTCCTCTTTCAGCGCGGGTGCCAGGCACACCTGAAGTGCCTGGCACCCCGCGTGTCGTGGTCTACTGACTCGGAGCCTCCAACCGAATGGGCTCGAAGTCGCTCCGCCAGAAGAAGTGATGGCCGTTGACCTCGTACTCACCGTTGCCGTACAGCAGAGCCACGCCGCGCCCTTCCGCCCACAGTTCCACGTCGTAGCCGCTCAGTGCCACGGTGATGCGGCTTCCCTGGGCCTTGAAGGTGCCATCGAAGCCGTAGTACGTGATCCAGCCCCCGGGCAGGTCCCGTCGTTCACCGTCGCCGGAGACCGACCATTTGGCGTCGCCGGCGAGGTCGCGGAAGTAGAGCACGCCGTTGCCGGTGACGGTGACCTCCCCGTTGCCGCGCACGCCGGCAATGCCATCGCCCCAGGCGTGCAACTCGCCCATACCCCGGATGCCCTCTGCCCCGGCCACCGGCACGACCGCCAGCAGCAGAGCCAGCACCAGACCACTCGCAACCAGCCACTTTTTCATCACGTTCACCTCCCTCTCGGAAATTTATTGCAGGTGGGGTCTCTCCCTACCGGCGCCTCTATGATAGGCCTTGCCTGTTGCCGCGCCAATATCTGGGTGTAAAAAAGGTGTAATCGTCATCGCTATTTCAGGTGCCGGTGGCGGGTTGCTAGATTTGCCGTTCGCCCATTTGTCATTTATAATGTTCTACAATGACCGTCCTTTGCGTATTTCTCGGCCTCCTCGTCGGCGGCCTGGTCAATCAACTCGGTTCCGACCTGCCTGCCCGGCGGAGCCTGACCCCTCCCCACTGCCCCTATTGCGGGCGGGTCCGTCCCTGGTGGCAGTGGCTCTCCCTGCCCGCCCACCTGGTTGGGCGTAGCGGGTGTCCCTCCTGCGGCGCACCCATCAGCCTGCGTCACCCCCTGGTCGAGATTGGACTGGCGGTGGCCTATGGCTATCTTTGGATCGTGTTCGAGCCCTCCGTCAAACTGGCCTTCTACCTCCTGTACAGCGCCATCTTTGCTCTCATCCTCATCACCGACATCGAGCGGCGACTGATCCTTAACGTTGTGATGTACCCGGCGATTGTCATCGCCCTCATCGCCAACTTCGTGACGCGAGAACTCGTCTGGTGGAGTCCACCGCTTGGAGGCGCTATCGGCTTTGCCTTCTTCCTCGGCGCTGCGCTGGTGGGGAACGCCCTCTTTGGCAGCGGGGCATTGGGCGAGGGCGACGTCAGCTTGGCCGCCTTCGTCGGGATTATCACCGGTTTCCCATTGGTCATCGAGGCACTGATACTGACCATCGTCATCGGTGCCGCCGCCAGTTTCATCCTGCTCGTCACGGGGGTGCGTGGCCTGCACGACCACGTCCCCTATGGGCCGTTCCTTGTCGCCGGTGCCGTCATCACCCTGCTGTGGGGCTACCCCATCGCCGAGTGGTTCCTCTACCGGTGAACCGGCTACGGGGGTGACTCGGCCGCTTGCGAATTGTGTCCTTATGTGCTACAGTGCCGCCTGAAAAAGGCAGGTCCATACAACATATCATCAGGAGGCCGCTCTATGATCATAATCATCCCTGTGCTCGTCGGAGTAGTGGTATTATTGGTCCTGTTGGTCGGCGCGCTGCTGCTGGGACTGGGGTTTCTGGGCGTCGGCTGGGTGTTCAGGCTTATTTTCCCGCTCAGTCAATACGAGGCTACTATCGTGGCCCTGGCCACCACTGCATTGCTGATCGCCGTGGTACTCTACATCATCAAAACAATGGAAGTGATGGGAGGGGAAGAGGAAGGGGAGGAAGAGTACGAACCGCCGCCTTACAAACCTTCAACACGCACCTTCAAACGCAAGCGTGCCAAGCGTTGACGTGAAGCGACGTCAGAGGGGCCTCGGAGGTATCTATGCTAGTTTCCGGTGCAAAACTAGATGGTGGCCCTGATTCAGCGGGGTTTTCCCGGCTGAAGCCGGGCCTCCGACCTTGTTTTGCACCACAAACTATGCTGGAAGGATTCACATCCTCCGACAGACGCGCTACCCGCGGTGAGCCCTCCTACGTCTGGCGGGCCGGACAGGAACGGCGCTTCCAGATGGTGCGCCGCTGGGTGACGCTTGCGGGCCGGCGCGTGCTCGACGTGGGCTG
>QMOC01000026.1 GCA_003648085.1 Chloroflexota bacterium | reverse complement strand
GGTTGGCAGTTTCCACCTCCGGATTAGGGCATAGGGGGGAGTACGTCTCCGGCGGCTGGGGGATGCCCTGCCAGCGCACCCAGTCCTGCGCTTCGGCGGGGTAGAGGGTGTACTGTCTCTGCGTGGTGAATTCGGGTGGGCAGCCGGGGCCGGCCAGCAGGCCATTGCGTGTGTCCAGCGTATACAGCCGGTGCCAATCGTCGGTTCGGGTTGGTTCCGTGCCCTCGATGAAGAGTTCGGTAATCGTGCGCGGGCAGCGCACCGGTTGTCTCAATCTCCAATCTCTGGTCGCTGTACTCCGCACCGGTGGCAACCCGCTATCGGCGCACACCTCCACCCGCACCATCCCCGGCGGCTCCACGAACTCGTGCACCGGCACACCCTTGAGCAGCGTCTCCATCACGTCGTGCCAGATGGGAGCAGCGCCGGTTATGCCACTCACGTGCTGCATTGGCTCGTTGTCGGCGTTGCCGGCCCACACGCCGACCACCAGGTCGGGGGTGTAGCCCACCGTCCAATTGTCGCGCCAGTCGGTGGTGGTGCCGGTCTTGGCGGCGGCCGGGCGGGATAGATGCAGCGCACTCCCTTCGCCGAAGGCAGGGGCGCGGGCGAAGTTGTCGCTCAGGATGTCGGTGATGAGGTAGGCTACGCGCTCATCCATCACACGTGGGCCGGGCGCCGCCTCCCATACTTTCAGCAGCCGCCCACGGCTGTCCTCCACGCGGGTGATGGTCACCGGCTCGACGCGGTAGCCCCCGTTGGCGAAAGCACCGTAGGCGGCGGTCAACTCCAGCAGGCGCACTTCGCCACCGCCCAGCGTCAGCGCCAGGCCCCAGCGCTCTGCGTCGTCGAAGGTCGTGATGCCCATTGCGCGGGCTAATTTCGTCATCGCTGCGATGCCCACGTGGTCGAGCACCTTGACGGCGATGAGGTTGTAACTGGAGGCCAATGCCTCCCGCAGCAGCACCGGCCCCCGCCACTGATAGTCGTAATTGCGCGGCACATAGGGGTCGCCCTCGCGGGTGGTGAAAGAGGTACGCACATCCACCATCATCGTGGCCGCCGTGAGCGGATCGGGCCGGGTGGGATCGAAGGCAGCAGCGTAGGTGATGGGCTTGATGGAGGAACCGGGTTGGCGCGGAACGATAGTGCCGTTGACCGCGCCGTCAATGCGCAGGTCGAAGTAGTCGGGGCTGCCGACCATCGCCAACACCTCGCCGGTGTGGGGGTCCAGCACGACGACGGCGGCGTTGCGCACGTTGTGGGGTATCCGGTCATCGTGGGTGTCGGCCAGTTGCGCCAGTCGGTGGCGGAGCGAGCGCAGCGCCGCATTCTGCGCGTCCAAGTCCAGCGTGGTATAGACCTGCAGGCCCTGGGTGTAAAGCGCCTCCAGCCCGAACTCTTTCTCCAGTTGACCGCGCACGTACATCACGAAGTGGGGCGCTTTGATGGGAAAGGGGACCGAGGCGAAGCGAAGTTTCTCCTGCGCTGCCAGGTCGGCCTCTTGTTGAGAGATGTAGCCGTGCTTGACCATCAGTCCCAGCACCACGCGCTGGCGTTCTTTGGCGGCTTTGGGGTTCTCCAGCGGGTTATAGCGGGCCGGCGACTGAGGGAGGCCGGCCAGCAGCGCACACTCGGCCAAATCAAGTTCGGCGGCGCTCTTGGCGAAGTAGGTACGAGCAGCAGCCTCGATGCCGTAGGCCAGGTTACCGTAATAGGTCTCGTTCAGGTAGAGCGTCAGAATCTCGTCCTTGCTGTAGGTTCGCGCCAGTCGCCAGGCCAGGATGGCCTCACGCAATTTGCGCTCCAGGCTGACCTCGGTGCGCTCCTCGGGTGAGAGGAGCAGATTGCGGGCCAGTTGTTGGGTGATAGTGCTGCCGCCGGAGAGGATCTCGCCTCCACGCAGGTTGATCCACAGGGCGCGGACGATGGCCCAGAAATCCACGCCGGGGTTGCGGTAGAAACTGGCGTCTTCGGCGGCGATGGTGGCGTTGACGCAAGCCGGAGGCACCTCGGTCAGGGGGATGGGGGTGTGCGCGCCGGTGTGCGGGTCAAGAATCTCGTACAAGAGTCGCCCGTGCCGGTCGTAGATGCGTGTGGATGGGGCGGCAGCCCGCTCGTACAATCGGTCGGGGGAAGGGAGATCCACCACCAGCCGGCGCACCAGCCCGGCGGCGACCAGGGCCAACAGCAGGACGATCGCCAACGGCCAAAGGTGGCTTAACGTTCGAGATGCCATTTGCCGACAAGGGTATCGTGATCAGAAACCACTCTGACCCACAATGAAGAGTCTGTTGCACAGCTCCCGCGCGTCATAGCGATCCAGTAATGCCTCCACTCCCCTCAGCATTTCCCCCACCGACAGCCGTCCGGCAATAATGATGATGCCGGCATGTTCTTCGCCTCGTGTCCACCACTCATCGTATATGCCGGGGAAGTGAGCGATATTATGGGTCACCAATACCCTGCCCTGGCTGGCTGCATACGCAAGTTGCTCTTCGTCGGAATGGCTCCGCAATCCTGCTTCCGGCGTCGTACTCACGTCGTAGCCCCGTCGCCGCAGCGCTCGCGCCAGGCGGAGGTCGGCATCCTCATCGAAGTGCAGCCGGGCGGCCGATTTCCGAGGCTGCAATCCTGTCATACAGGTTTACCATCTCCCATCCGCATTATGGGCCTCGTAGACGCCCTCGGCCACCTCTTTGAGCACCAGATTGTGCCTTCTCAACACATTTTCCAGACGTCGCTGTTCCAGAATTCGGTCAACTTCCTCTCGGTTATCATAGTAATAGGATAGAGCATCGTAAACCTGAGCCGGAGTAAGAGGCAGAGCTTCCAATACCTCGTCAATGGAATCGGAGTCTTTGAAGAGTTCAACGACGCGCGCTACCGAGATGCGGGTGCCCAGGATGATGGGCTCGCCGCCGCAGACCTCTTCCACGCGGCCGACATGGGGATGCACACCCTGCTCTCGCTCGCGCAGCCTCGCGTACACATCAGTGGCGATGAGCACGGCGATAGGCTCCCCGCTTTCCTCGATGACGAAGCGTCTTTTGCGAGAGCGCGTCATCTCCAGCAGGGCCGGCAGTCTTTCTTGCGCGTCCTGTATGCTGATCCGGTGGGTCTGAACAGACATCACAAATCACTTCCTTCCGCACTCTATTATAGCACCACCCGGCCGGAGGTCAACCGGTCGGGCGGGGCGCGGCGGCCCCCTCACGGATGACGTGCAGCATCTGGTCGTGGATGTGGCCGTTGGAGGCGATGATGAATTCGCCGGAGATGCAGTCGGGGCTCCCTTCGGCGTCGGTCGCCTGCCCGCCGGCCTCGCGCACCAGGAGCACTCCAGCCGCCACGTCCCACGGCTTGAGGCGCATCTCCCAGAAGCCGTCGAGCCGTCCGCAGGCGACGTAGGCCAGATCAAGCGTGGCGGCCCCGGCCCGCCGCACGCCCAGACTGCGGCGCAGGAAGTGATCGAGCCGCTCGACGTTGTTGTCGGGGGCGATGCGGCGGTCGTAGGGGAAGCCGGTGGCCAGGAAGGCGCTCTCCAACCGTTCTACGCCGGAGACGTGGATAGGCCGACCGTTGAGGGTCGCGCCGCCCCCGGCGGTCGCAGCGAAGGTCTCCCCCCGCAGCGGGTCGTAAATCACGCCGACGACCGGCTGCCCCTCCACCAGCAGTGCCAGCGAAAGGCCGATGTGGGGGAAGCCGTGGGCGAAGTTGTTGGTGCCGTCCAGCGGGTCAATCAGCCAGATGGGTGAGCCGGGCACGCGCCACTCGTCCCCGCCCCTTTCCTCGGCCAGGATGCGATGATCGGGGAAGGCGGCCTGCAGGCGAGCGACAATCAGCGCCTCGGCTGCTATGTCGGTCTCGGTGACGGGATTGACCGCGCCCTTGAAGCCGATGCGGGTGAGCGCGGTGGAAGGGAAGCGGTCACGCACGAGTGCGCCGGCCTCGTGGGCGATGGACACGGCAGTTTGCAGGATGGCGTCGTAGTTCATGATGCCGGACGCTCGTTACTGGATACCGGTCGCTGGTCGCTGGTCGCTGGTTCGACACGGTAGGCGTCCGGGCGGCGGTCCTGGTAGACGGTGAGGTAGCGCCGCGCTTTGCGAATCTCCCGCAGGTTGGTCTGGGCGACCAGCAGCCGTTCCTGATCGTCTCCCTCTGCGAGCACGTGTCCCCAGGGGTCAACGACGAGCGAACGGCCGGGAAATTCTACCTGCCCGTCGTTCCCCACCCGGTTGCAGGCGGCGACGATGAGTTCGTTCTCCACGGCGCGAGCGCGGGCTAGGAGGAGCCAGGCCTCGATGCGGCGCACGGGCCACTGGGCCGGCACCAGGAAGAGGACTGCTCCCGCCAGCGCCAGCGTGCGGAAGAGTTCGGGGAAGCGCAGGTCATAGCAGATTGCCAACCCCGTCGGCCCCCAGGGGGTGGGACAGAGAGTGGCGTGGTCGCCGGGGGCCAGGTAACGGTGCTCCTGCATCAGGCGGAAGAGGTGGATTTTGCGGTATGAGCCCAGGAGCGTGCCGTCGGGTGCGTAGAGGACGGCGGTGTTGGAGACGCCGCCGGCGTGCCGCTCCAGGAGCGAGCCGGCCAGGTGCAGGCCGAACTCGCGGGCCAGGTCGGCCATCTGTGCGAATCCTCCCTCCCCCAGCGGTGCAGCCCACTCCTCGGCCTGCTCCAGGTCGTAGCCGTGGAGCCACAGTTCGGGCAGGAGGAGCAGGTCAGCGCCGGCCTCCTGTGCCTGGGATGCGAACTTGCGCGCCCGGGCCAGGTTGCTTTCCGGCTGCGCGGTGCGGATGTCCATTTGGGCCAGAGCAATAGTGAGCATATGAGCATTCTAGCACAACGGAAGGGGGGTGTCAAATATGGTGGCGGGGGATGCGACGTATCATTGCTCTAGCACGCGCTTCAAGAACTGCCCGGTGTAACTCCCCTTCGCCTGCGCCACCTGCTCCGGCGTGCCCTCGGCCACGACCTCGCCCCCGGCGTCGCCTCCCTCCGGCCCCAGGTCAATGATCCAATCGGCCACCTTGATGATGTCGGGGTGGTGCTCGATGATGACGACGGTGTTGCCCGCGTCCACCAGCCGGTTGAGCACGGCGATGAGTTTATCCACGTCGGCGGCGTGCAGCCCCACGCTGGGTTCGTCGAGCACATAGAGGGTGCGACCGGTGGCCTTCTTGGAGAGTTCGCGGGAGAGTTTCACCCGCTGCGCCTCACCGCCCGAAAGCGTCGGCGCGGGCTGCCCCAGGCGGATGTACCCCAGTCCCACGTCCTGCAGGGTCTTGAGTTTGGCCTGGATGCGGGGGATGTGAGCGAAGAACTCCATCGCCTCGTCCACCGTCATGTCGAGCACCTCGGCGATATTCTTCCCCTTGTAGCGTACCTGGAGCGTTTCCCTATTGTAGCGCCGCCCGTGGCAGATGTCGCAGGGGATGTAAATATCGGGGAGGAACTGCATCTCGATGCGCAGTGTCCCGTGCCCCTGGCAGGCTTCGCAGCGTCCCCCCTTGACGTTGAAGGAGAAGCGGCCCGGCCTGTAGCCGCGAACCTTGGCTTCGGGTAGGGAGGCGAACAGTTCGCGAATGGGAGTGAAGAGGTTGGTGTAGGTGGCCGGGTTGGAGCGCGGCGTGCGCCCGATGGGGGATTGGTCAATGTTGATCACCTTGTCAATGTGCTCGACTCCCTCGATGACGTCGTGGTCACCGGCGGGCTCGCGGGAGCCGTGGAGTATCTGCGCCAGCCGCCGGTACAGGACCTCGACGAGCAGCGTGGACTTGCCGGAGCCGGAGACACCGGTGATGCAGACGAATTTCCCCAAAGGGATGCGCACGTCAATGTTCTTCAGATTGTGCTCGCGAGCGCCACGGATGACGAGCACTTTTCCGTTCCCCTGACGTCGCTTTGCCGGCAGCGGGATAGATTTGCGGCCGGAGAGATACGCGCCGGTGATACTTTCAGGGCAGGCTATCACATCCTCAACTGTCCCGGCGACGACCACCTCCCCGCCGTGCTCGCCGGCCCCCGGCCCCAGGTCAATAATCCAGTCGGCAGCGCGGATGGTCGCCTCGTCGTGCTCGACCACCAGCAGCGTGTTGCCCAGGTCGCGCATCTCCTTCAGTGTGCGGATGAGGCGCGCCTGGTCGCGCTGGTGCAGGCCGATGCTGGGCTCGTCCAGCACGTAGAGCACGCCGGTCAGTTGCGAGCCGATCTGCGTCGCCAGGCGGATGCGCTGTGCCTCACCGCCGGCCAGCGTGACGGCTGTGCGGTCCAGTGTCAAATAATCCAGGCCAACATTGACCATAAAGTGCAGGCGGTCGTGCACCTCTTTGAGGATGCGCCTCGCAATGCGCCATTCCTTCTCCGTGAGAGGAGATGCAGCAGGAGCGGTTTCGGGTTGCCGGGTTTCAGGTTCTAGGTCGGGAGCCTGAAACCCCGAAACCTGAAACCTGAAACCCGATAATTCGTCAATCCATTCCAACAAGCGGCTCACCGGCCAACCGGCGATCTCGTTAATCGGCTTGCCCGCCACCGTGACCGCTAACGCCTCCGGGCGCAGTCGCGCCCCCTTGCAAGCCGGGCAGGGCCGGCGGGTCATAAACTCCTCAATTTTGCTCCTGATGTAGTCGGAGTTCGTCTCCCGGTAGCGGCGCTGCAGGTTGGGGATGACGCCCTCGAAGTGGGTGAGGTACTCGCTGCGACGCCCATCCCGGCTGATGTAGTGCACACGGACACGCTTGTCGCCGCTGCCGTATAGGATGATGTGCTGCTGGGCCTGATTCAACTCGCGCCAGGGCACGTTGGTGGGAATGCCGAAGTGGTCGCAGGCGGCCTTGAGCAGTTGCCAGTAGACCCCCTCCCGATCCTGGATGTTCCAGGCCTGGATGGCCCCCTCTTCGAGGCTTTGGTCGGGGTTGGGCACAATCAACTCAGGATCGAGTTCCATTCGCGTCCCCAACCCCTGGCACTCGGGGCAGGCCCCGTGGGGACTGTTGAAGGAGAAGGTACGCGGCTCAAGTTCCGGCAGGCTGATGCCGCAGACCGGGCAGGCCAGGTGCTCTGAGTAGAGCACGTCCTGCGGCGGTTCGGCCGAGACGTTGTTGATGATTACCACACCATCGCCCAGTTGCAGCGCGGTCTCGACCGAGTCGGTGAGACGCGAGCGGAAGCCGTCTTCCTCCCCTGCAGGGATGACCAGCCGGTCCACGACCGCTTCGATGGTGTGCATCTTGTAGCGGTCGAGTTCGATCTCCTCATCCACATCGTACACGTGGCCATCCACCCGCACGCGCACGAAGCCCGCCTTGCGCACGTCCTCGAAGATGGCCTGGTGGTGTCCCTTGCGGTCCTTGATCAGTGGCGCGAGGACCTGGAAGCGGGTGCCGGGCTCCATTCCCAGCACCGCGTCCACAATCTGCTGGGCAGATTGCTTGGTCACCTCGCGGCCGCACTGTGGGCAGTGGGGCACGCCGATGCGGGCGTACAGCAGCCGCAGGTAGTCATAGATCTCGGTGACGGTGCCGACGGTCGAGCGGGGGTTGTGCGAGGCCCCCCGCTGGTCAATGGAGATGGCCGGGGAGAGCCCCTCGATCTGGTCCACGTCCGGCTTCTCCATCTGGCCCAGGAACTGGCGCGCGTAGGCGGAGAGGGACTCGACGTAGCGTCGCTGCCCCTCGGCGTAGATGGTGTCGAAGGCCAGGGACGACTTGCCCGACCCCGAGATGCCGGTGATGACCACCATCTTGTTGCGCGGGATCTCGACGGTGATATTCTTCAGGTTGTGTTCACGCGCACCCCGAACGATGATCTTATCCTGGCCCATCGCTTATCCACATCCTCTATCGAACGTCTGTTCGCAATTGTAGCATCCTCGCTGCGTTTCGTCAAGCCGGAAAACCGTGTCTCATCAAGGCGAAAGGTATCTGCTCAGCCATCCCCAGGCAGAGCGTTGAAACATATTCTTTAGGACGCAGATGAACGCTGATAAACGCTGATTTTTTGATCTCATCTGCGAAAATCTGCGTGAATCTGCGTCCGATTCCGAGTTCGGCGGGGTGGCTGAGTAGTCACGGCGAAAGAATATTGTAGCAGATTCTGCGGATTGGACAAAGCCGCTGCTCTCTGCTATAATTCGTGGGGAGCAAGTGGGGAAAGTATGCCTCGCATCAGTGCATTCTTCGGCATCGTGATTCGCATGTTTTATAACGATCATGGGCCACCCCATCTCCACGCCGAGTATAGCGAGCATGAGGCCGTTTACGAGATTGAGACCGTTGAGATTTTAAGAGGCGCGCTTCCTCGTCGCGCCCACGCTTTGGTCGTGGAGTGGATGACCCTTCACCGTGCTGAATTGATGGAGAATTGGGAAAGAGCGCGACAGGGCCTGCCGCTGATTGGCATTGAGCCACTCGAGTAGGAGTAAGGAGTATCCTTCAATGACATGTCTGGGACGCCTGGTGCGTGTTCGAACCGTAGAACCTGTAGAGGGGTTTAGGGTGCGCGTGGAATTTGAAGACGGCACCCACAAGGAGGTTGATCTTAGTATCTACTTGCGCGGCCCTATCTTTGAGCCTATACGGAAGGACCCCGCTATGTTCCGCGCTATGAGGGTTGAGGGGGGTACGATTACCTGGGAGAACGGAGCGGACATAGACCCGGATGTACTCTATTACGGCCTCGCGCCGGCGTGGATGGAAGAGGGTGTGACATCGAGGAAGGTAGCCGTGTAATCCTTGCTGTACTTGATCACCTTACGTCGTCGAAAGATCAACCGTGATTATCCACACCATCCCCGTCGGTATAACCCAGACCAATTGCTACCTCGTCGGCTGCGAGGAGACGCAGGAAGGGGTGGTGATTGACCCCGGCGGGAACCCGGAGCGGGTCATCAAGGCCATCCAGGAAAGCGGTCTAAGCATCCGCTACGTGTTCAACACTCACTGCCATTTCGATCATATGGGAGCCAACGCCGACGTCGTGGCTGCCACCGGCGCGCTCCTGGCCCTTCACCCGGCAGAACTGCCCATCCTACAGGCGCGGGGCGGCGCGTCCTGGTTCGGCGTGTCGGTGAAGGAAAGCCCCTTGCCGGACGTGGAACTGGAGCCCGGACAGGTACTGGAGGTAGGCACACTTCGCTTCCAGGTGCTCTTCACCCCCGGCCACTCCCCCGGCGGGGTGACTTTTTATCTGGAACAAGAAGGCGCGGCCTTCGATGGGGATGTGCTTTTTGCGGGTGGGGTGGGGCGCACCGACCTGCCCGGCGGCGACTGGGACACGCTGATGCGCAGTATCCACGGGGTGCTCTTCGCACTGCCCGACGAGACCGTCCTCTACCCTGGCCACGGTCCTAAGACGACGGTGGGGCGGGAGAAGCAATTCAACCCCTGGGTGACGAGGTAGCCAGAATCTCCAACCTCCAATCTCCAATCTTCAACCTCTAATCTTCGGTTAACAGGGAGGACAGGCAATGAGCATAAAAAATCGCAAACTGACACTTGGCCGTATCCTGCTTTACAGCGCGGCCTCAGCCGGCCTCAACATCATGAGCATCACCGTAAGTACCTGGATTCTTTACTTTTATGCCCCCCCGCCGGATTCAGGCCGTATTCAGTACCTCCCCGCCGCAGTGGTCGGCGTTCTGCTGACCATCGGCAGTTTCTGGGATGCGGCGGTTGACCCCTTCATCGGTCACTGGAGCGATACACTCAAGTCGCGCTGGGGCCGTCGCCGGCCTTTTCTGATGTTCGCCACGCCGGTCGCTGCGCTGATGCTGGTACTGATCTGGACCCCACCGACAGCGGGTATCAGCACACTCAACGCGGTGTACTTCACGCTGGTCACCATCGCTTACTTCACCGCCTTCAGCCTGGTCGGCATCCCCTATGATGGCACATTGCCTGAAATAGCGCCCGATTCGCACGACCGGGTGGTGCTGAGTTATTGGAAGAACCTGTTCGGCATCATCGGTGTGTTGATCGGCTCACTGGTGGCCGCGCCTTTGTTCGAGAGCATCGGGCCGGTGGCGATGGGCGTGGTGGTCGGTGTGGTGGGCCTGGGCACTATCTGGCTCTCGCTGCTGGGGTTGCGCGGCGTTGAGCGTCCCCTGGGAGAGTCTATCGGTGCACTGGAGGGGCTACAGATCACGCTTCGTAACCGGCAGTTCATCATTGTGTTCGCCTCCACTTTGTTCGTTCACCTGGCCTACCAGATGCTCTTGGCGAACCTGCCCTACTTTGTCACGCTGGTGATCGGCAAAAGCGAGGCGGACGTGGGAATCTTCCAGGGCGTGTTGATCCTGTTGATGGCGATCATAGGGCCGCTGTGGGCCTGGCTGGACAAGCGGACCTCTCAACGGCAGTTGTTGACCATCGCGATGCTGGGGATGGCCTTGTTCTCAGCCCTCACCTTCGCCGTGGGTATGATCCCCGGTATACCGTTGATGGTGCAAGGATTGGCGACCCTTGTCCCCACGGCGTGCTTCCTGGGCGGCTATTTCGTCATCATTTATGCGATGATGGGCAACGTGGTGGACTACGACGAAATACTCACCAGGCGGCGACGCGAGGCAATCTACTACGGCGCGTTCAGTTTCGCCAACGGCCTGGGCATCTCGGTGGGGACGTTCATCCTGCCGCTGCTGCTCGAGTGGCTGGGTTATACTCACGAAAACCCGCTGGGCGTGCGCGCCGCTTTCCTGGCTATGGCGGCTTCGATTCTGATCGGGGTGTGGATCTTCCGAGAATACAGATTGGGCGACACGCCCGACGAGACCCGCCGTAATCTGGGCCTTTCGGAGGCGTAGCGTGGCCGAGACCGAACTGCGGGCCGGCGTGGCCCGCGAGGTGATTTCACCGCCGAGGGGCATCTACCTCATTGGCTACGGCGATCGCACCAAGGGCAACCTCGGTGTTCATGATGACCTGACCGCCACCGCGCTTGTGCTGGACGATGGGCGGGAGCGGCTGGCGCTGGTCGCCTGCGATCTGCTGTGCCTCAACGAGTTCATCGTGGATCGGGTTCGGGCCCAGGTAGGCGCGGACGCGAGGGTGGTGGTCTGCTGCTCGCACACTCACGCTGGCCCCATCGCCTATGCCGACCGCCGCTCCGGCCGCGCCCGTCGTACATACATCGCCGGGCTGGTCGAGCGGATCGTGCAGGCGGTGCGCCGGGCCGGGTCCGCTCTGTCTCCGGCGACGCTGGCGTGGGGTCAGACTGAGGCCGACATTGCGGTCAACCGGCGCGAGAGACGGCCCGACGGGGAGGTCGTGATCGGCGTCAACCCTGAGGGCGCCGTTGACCGATCTGTAGGCGTATTGAGCGTGCGTGCAGCCAACGGTGCGCCGCTGGCGACCGTGGTCAACTTCGCCTGCCACGGCACTGTGCTTGGGCCAGGCAACCGGCTTGTCTCAGCCGACTGGATCGGGGCGATGC
>QMOC01000025.1 GCA_003648085.1 Chloroflexota bacterium | reverse complement strand
GGGCATCGGGGAGCGGTTGTTGCGGGCCTACCGGGCTGAGGGTATTTCGGCGGGGGAGTTGTTGCGGGCCTATCGCGTGCTGCGCCGGGGTGGGGCGATCGCGCTTAACCCGGAGGGGGAACTCACCTGGGATGGGCGATTGCAATATCCGTTCAGGTCGGGGACGGCGTGGCTGGCGTTGCGCACCGGCGCACCCGTAATTCCGGTCGTCTCCGTCGGCGGTTATGATATACAGCCTCGCTGGTGGATGGAGAGGATACATCTGACCGGGAGGCTCACCATTCGGGTGGGGGAGCCCTTCACTCTGTGTGACAGGCCGCTCGCCCACGTGACGGCGGAGAGGTTGGAGGAGGCCAATCAACGCTTGTGGAAAGCGATGGCGAGGCTTCTGCAATCCCCTGGGTCAGCCGATAGATTTGACATTAGGACGCAGATGGCTTCTGGTCAGTCACGGCACAGCATCAGGCCCGATGTATCCGATGACAGGCCACCAGGTGCCCCTCGTCGCCCGGCACCGGTCGGAGATGAGGCAACTCCTGAGAGCAGACCTCCTCCGCGAAGGGGCAGCGGGGATGGAAACGGCAGCCGGGAGGTGGGTTGATCGGGCTGGGAATCTCCCCTTTGGGCAGGGGGGCTGTGCGGCGGGCATGCGGGTCGGGCACGGGCACCGCCGCCAGTAGCGCCTGCGTGTAGGGATGTTGGGGGTTGCGATAGACCTGTTCCAGAGTACCCATCTCGCAGATCAGCCCCAGGTACATAATCGCGATGCGATCACAGATGTACTTGGCCGTCGCCAGATCGTGGGTGATGAACAGGTACGCCAGGTTGAAGTCCTGCTTCAGTTGCAACATCAACTGCAAAAGCAGCGCCCGTACCGAAACGTCAACGTTGGCGATGGGCTCATCGGCGACAACGAGGTCTGGGTGCAGCATCAACGCCCGTGCGATAATGGCCCTCTGCCGCTGCCCGCCGCTCAGTTGATGCGGGTACTTGTCGTAGAGGATGGATGCCGGCGTCAGCCCCACCCGCTCCATCATCTCCAGCACCCGGCGGCGCTTCTCCTCCCCTCTCGCGACCCCGAATATCTCCAGGCTATGCCCGATGGCGTCACCGCACTTCATACGGGGATTCATCGAAGCAAAGGGATCCTGGAAGATGGCCTGCATACGCTGCCGCATACGGCGCATCTCCTCGTCGCTCAGCGCAGCCAGGTCTACGCCCTCGAAGAGGATGCTCCCTTCCGTCGGCTCCACCAGGCGTAGGATCAGCCGTCCCGTCGTCGTCTTGCCACTGCCGCTCTCCCCGGCCAGCCCGAAGACCTCTCCACGGCGGATCTCAAAGTCCACCCCGTCCACGGCGTGCACGAACTGCTGCCGGCGGGTCACAAGACGTTCGACAAAACTTTTCTGCACCGGGAACCACTTTTTCAGGCCCCGTACTTCGATCAGGTTGTCAGTCATCTTCTCTGCTCTCAGACAGCTAACTTCTTGGAATGGTCATCTCGCCTCAATAAAGCCAACACGCTACCAGCCGATCTTTTCCCACATTTTTCATCGCCGGTTCCCGCCTTGAGCATTCTTGCTTAGCATATGGACAGCGGGGATGAAATCTACAGCCAGGCGGCGGGCTGATCAGGTCGGGTGGTGAGCCATCCATAATCTGTAAATGATCTTCCGTAAGGCTGATGTTGGGCACCGAGTTCAACAGCCCCCGCGTGTAGGGGTGAAGTGGGTCGTCGAAGAGCGAGTGCACGTCCGCCAACTCCACCAGTTTGCCGGCGTACATCACCGCTACGCGATCGGACAACTCGGCCACCACGCCGATGTTATGGGTGATGAGGATAATGGTGAGGTTGAATTGGCGCTGCAGGTCTCTAAGCAAGTCGAGGAACTGGGCCTCGACGATGACGTCCAGCGAGGTCGTCGGCTCATCGGCGATGATCAGGTCGGCGTTCAGCGCCAGCGCCAGTCCGATCATCACTCGCTGGCGCATACCACCGCTCAACTGGTGCGGGTAATCGTCCAGCCGTTCGGCCATGATACCCAGGCGGTCAATCAACTCCGTCGCCCGCTTGCGCGCCTCTTGCTTGCCCATCTCAGGCCGGTGCGTCCGAATCGTCTCTATGACGTGGTCGCTGATGCGCTGTAAGGGATTCAGGCAGGTCATCGGGTCCTGGAAGATCATTGAAATGTGCGCTCCCCGCAGGTGACGCATCGTTTCGTCGTCCAGTTCTAACAGATTGCGCCCATTGAAGACGATCTCGCCGGCGACGATTTTGCCCGGCGGGCGCAGCAGACGCAGGATTGCCATCCCCAAGGTGGACTTGCCGCATCCCGACTCGCCCACCAACCCCAGCACCTCACCCCGGTACACCGTCAGGCTGACGTCATCCACCGCCCGCACGACGCCGGCCCGGGTGGGATAGTCCACGCTTAAATTGCGAATCTGCAATACCGGCTCACTCATGCCTCGGTTAACCTCGGGTTCAGAATCTCGCTCAGCCCCTCCCCGAACAGGCTGAAGCCCAGCGCCACCAGCGCGATGGCCAGGCCGGGGAAGGTGACGGGCCACCAGCGGCCGCCGACCAGTTCCGAGCGCCCACGGTAAATGTCGTAGCCCCAATCCGGCTTGGAGGGGTCCACCCCTAGGCCAATGAAGGCCAACCCGGCCTCGGTGATGATGGCGTCGGCGATGTTAAGGGAGAAGACTACTACGATGGAAGGGATGACGTTGGGGAAGATATAGCGCCACAGGATCGTCCTTCCCCGCGCTCCCAGGCTCCGGGCCGCTTCCACGTACAGTTCCTCTTTGATCGAAAGCACCTGACCGCGCACCAGGCGGAAGAAGATAGGGACGTAGACGACGGCGATAGCGACGGACATATTCAGCACACCCGCACCCAGCAGCGCCGCCAATGCGATGGCCAGGATCAGACCTGGGAAGGAGTAGATGCTATCCATCACCAGTGAGAGGACACGATCCAGCCGCCCGCCCAGGAAGCCGGAGATGAGGCCCAGCGGCACCCCAACGATGAATGAGAAGACGGCTGAGAGAAGCGCCACCTGGAGCACGATTTGCGCACCGTAGATGATGCGGCTGAAGATGTCGCGTCCCAATTGGTCGGTGCCGAAAATGTGCGTCGTGCAGGGCGGGGTGAAAGGGTCCCCCACGCGACTTTCGGGATCGTAGGGAGCCAAGCGGGGCGTAAAAAAGGTGAGGAGGGTCAGCACGACGATGAATGCAACAATCAAGCCGCCGGTCATCGTCATATACCACTCGGCCCCGTACCACTTACGGCCTCGCAGGAAACGGGCCAGAAGATTGGTTGGTTCAGAAAGAGTCGCCGCTTGCTGCATCGGGCACCGCCTAATATCGCACCCGCGGGTCAATGCGGGCGTAGATGATGTCCACAATCAGGCTGACCGTCGCGACGAGGAGGGCGATGAAGACTACCGTGCCCTGGATGGCCGGGAAGTCGCGGTCCACAATGCGGTCTACCAGGAACAAGCCCATCCCCGGCCAGTTGAAGGTCGTCTCCGTCAGTACTGCACCGGCCAGGAGCAGCGCAAATTGCATGCCGAACATCGTGAGGATGGGGATGAAGGCGTTGAGCAGCGCGTGCCGGTAGACGACCACTTTTTCCGGGATGCCACGGGCGCGGGCTGCGGTGACAAAGTCTTGCTGTAGCACATCGAGCATATTGGCCCGCGTCAGGCGGGTGAAGATCCCGGAGAGGTATAGCCCCAGCGTCATCGAAGGGAGCACCAGGTGGTGCAAGGCGTTCAGCAGACTGCCCCACTGGCCGGTGATGAGACAACTGAAAATGTAGAACCTGGAAAGAAAATCGGTGAGGGCAAGGATTTTCTCTCCCGTGGGTCCGGTGAGGTGCTGTTGCAGTCCAAAGACCTGGGCGATGGTGTCGGGGCGAAACCGCGTGTCAATCCGATCGGCGACGGGAAACCAGCCCAACCATACGCCAAAGATGAGTTGGAACATCAATCCCAACCAAAAGATCGGGATGGCGTAGGCGACGATGCTGTAGATGCGCAGCCCATAGTCGGCACCGCTACGGCGCTTCTGAGCGGCGTAGGCACCGCTGAACACCCCCACCACCGTGGCGACCAGCATGCCAAAGACACTGAGTTCGATCGTGGCCGGGAACTTGAGCGCCAGATCGGTAGCCACAGGGCGGCCGCGCAGCGTGACCGATTTGCCCAGATCGAAGCGCGTGATCAGGCCCCAGAGGTAGTTGAAGAACTGGCTGTCGAAGGGGTTGACCGCAACATCGAAGGCCTCGGCCGGGGCCCAGCCTTCGACGCCGCCCCGGTGCAGGATCACCTGTGTCCAGTTGCCCTCCACATCGGCCGGCAGCACAGCCCCCTCAACGGGCGTGTAGAGGAATTCCACCTGACGCAGCCAGAGCAGTTTGTCCTCGGCCACCCAGACCGGCACCCCCTCGTCGGCCGAGACGCGAATCCAGTCCTCTCCTCCCGCGGTGAAACGATCCGTGATGGGTAAACGGTCCCCCTCCAGGGCCAGCATCACCGGAGGACTGGTGGGGTCGTGTTCGGTGTACAGCACCACTACCGGCTCTACCACCGTGGCCCAACTGCCGCGCATGTTGATCACCAGAGGTCGGTCGAGCCCTTGGGCGTGCCGAATCTGGTCCAGGTACTCTGGCGGCACGCCAGGCCGCATAGCAGCCTTGATCGGATCGCCTGGCATCACTCGCAGGAGGATGAATACCAGGATCAGCAGAATGAGCACCATCGGGATTGTGAGAAGAATCCGGGTGATGATATAGGCTCGCAGTGAACTCATTGCTCCCGCTTTCGCACAGTTTTGAACCTTCGCAAGGTTGCGATGTTTGCAAGAGAGAGGGGTTTTGAGGGAGAGAGCCCCATCAAAACCCCTCCTCGCTCTTACATCACAACCGCTCGCTCCAGCCTACTCCTTGGTCAGCGTGAAGTAGTGCAGGAACAGGGTCGGATCCAGGGTGACCCCGCCGATGTTCTTCTGGGTCACGACCAGCAGCAACCCCTGCGTGAAGGGGATGGTGGGCACCTCGGTGGTCCACAGTTGCTGGATCTGCTTGTACAGTTGCTCTCGCTCCGCCATATCGGTGGAGGTCCGGGCCTTGACAAGCAAGTTGTCCATCTCCTCGTTGCAGTAGAAGATGCCGATGTCGTCCGAAGCACCGCACTCGGCGAAGGCGGAGGTGTAGTTATCGGGATCCAGGTAGTCGGGGTACCAGCCCAGCAGGAACACCGGCATCGTGCCGGGGCCGAAGTAGTCGGTGTAGGTGGCCCACTCGGCCGATTGCAGGTTCACCTGGATCACGCCGGTCTCCTCCAGCGCCTCCTTGAGCACGGCCGCCACGTCACCTTCGGTCGGGCCGTAGTGGTCCGGCGTCCACCACAGGTCCATCACCAGCGGGTTGCTCTCATCGAAGCCCGCCTCGGCCAGGAGCGCCTTGGCCTTATCGAGATCCCGCTCGGGGAAGGCGTCAATGTGGGCGAACATCCCATCCGGCACCATACTGTACAGATTCTTGTGGGTGCCCTGGAAGACGACGTTGGAGATGGCATCACGGTCAATGGCCAGGGAGATGGCCTCGCGGACCTTCGGGTTGTCGAAAGGTGGGGTGGTGGTGTTGAAGCAGATGTAGCGGATGTAGGGGCCGGAACCCTCGTAGACATTGTAGTCGGGGTTGGCGCGGAAGTCTTTGTAGTCGGACGGGGTCAGCGTCTTCCAAGCGATGTCAATGTCCCCCGATTCTAGGGCCAGCCGCATGGCGGTGGAGTCGGCGAAGTAGCGCACGATGACGTGCGGGTAGGCCGGTGGGGTGCCATAATAGTCGGGGTTGGCCTCCAACTCCATCTCCACGTCTCGCTCCCAGCGGACGATCTTGTAGCGGCCGATGCCGCCGCAGGTGCTGTCCGAATCGAACTCGTTCTCTGGGTAACACTTCGGGCTGACCGGCGAGTAGGGCTGGGTAGCGACCAGCAGCGGGAAGAAGCCGACGGGGTTCTGTAGGACGATCTTGACGGTGTAGTCGTCTACCTTCTCCACGTGGTCCACGAAGGAGGTCACCAGCCAACTGGGGTCGCCCTCCAGCCGCATCACACGGTTGATAGACCACACGACGGCGTCGGCGTTGAAGGGGGTGCCATCGGGGAACTTGAGCCCTTGGCGCAGTTTGAAGGTGTACTCCAATCCGTCTGCGCTGACGTCATACGATTCGGCCAGGCCGGGCTGGAGTTCGGTCGTCCCCGGCTTGTAGACCAGCAGGGTATCCATCGTATTGTGATGGATCTCCCAGGTATGGAAGTCGTAGGACTGGGCCGGATCCAGGTCGGTGACGGAGTCGGTGGTGCCGATGATCAGAGGCTCCACTGGTGCCTTGGGGCCACAAGCAGAGATCAAACCGCCCGCCATGGCCAATACCGTCACGATACTCAGAACACGCAAGGCTTTCATCACGTCTCCTCCTTAGTTAGCAAGTGGAATGGTTACACAGACTCGGGTTAATATGGAAAGCAGAAGAGTGTACCCCAGGGCATCACCTCCTTTCGCGTGCTGTCAGGTTTTCCATCAGGTGCGCCTATGTTTGCGGTGCAAAACTCGACGGAGGCCCCGATTTATCGGGGTTTTCCCGGCTGAAGCCGGGCCTCCAACTCCCCTTTGCACTGGGAACTAGTATACGTCAAAACCGTTGAATGTCAAGGTTTCGTCAGGGTATTTGTTTACCGCCTCATTGGCCGATGCAACGGATGGACGGCGGATAAACGGATGATTTGAGGAATGCGATGGTGTTGGTTGCCAGGTGAGAGGGGAAGGATGGCACGTCGCGGGCTGAGGGAGCGCACCCACTAGCCATATACTCCCCGATACTCCTCTGGCAGCAGTTCGGCGATGCGATGCATAATCAGGTCGGTGTACTCGCGCAACTTCTGACCGCGCACCCGACCGCTTTCGGGCAGGCGGAAGGGCTTACCGACGACAATCCGCACGTGGGTACGGCGCAGCCGGGGCAGGTTGCGCTTGATCTTCTCAGTGCCGGTCAGTCCCACCGGCACAATAGGGACGTTGGCGCGAGTGGCCAGGTAGGCCGCGCCAGTCTTCCCTTTCTGCAGTGCGTAAGTGCCGCGGGCGCGGGTACCCTCCGGGGCCATCCCCAACACCTCTCCGCGTTTCAGCACATCCAGCGCCTCCCGCAGCGCCTTACGGTCCACCTCACCCCGCCGCACCCAGATGGAGCCCGCTATCGCCAGCAGTGGGGCGTAGAGCGGATTGCGCTTGTGCTTGGCTGCAGCGAAGGCATGGATAGGGTGCGGGCATATGGTCAGTATGAGGGGAAGGTCGAAGACCGACAGGTGATTGGTCACCAGGATATACGGCGGTTCGGAAGGAATGTTCTCCAGCCCGACGTACTCCCAGCGGGCGATCAGGCTAAACAGGACGTTGACGATGGCGCGCAGAATACGGTACAACAAGGCTACCCTCCCACCGATGAATCACGGCTCCCTGGGAATTGCCGTGGTGGGTGCACCGGAGGCCCGAACAGGAAATCCCAAAGATCCTGAATTATTCAGCCGGGACGCGACCCAGCGCGATGGTGTTGAAATCGGCAGGGACATCACCATGGAAGTTGAACAGCAGGGTGAACGGCGCTGTGGCACCGGGCGCGAGCGTGCCTTCGATCTCCGCTGTTCCCTGTCGAAACCCTGTGACCAGCCCCTGGGCGTCGTAGGTTGTCACGATGACGTTCACGCTGCCAGCAGCCTGCTCCGCGCTGGTGTTCCGCACCACCCCGCTCACCCGGAACTGCGAGCCGGAGGGCTGGCCTTCTACCTCGGTCACGGCAATCGGCACGTAGGAGGCAGCCAGTGCGCCGGCCGCCTCGCCACGGATGATTGTCACCTGTGGGCTGGACCAGGCCGGAGGCGGAACCGTGAACAGGATGCGGAAGGGAGAGCGTCTGCCAGGCGGGATGAGGTCCGCCGCCGCGAAGGCGTCTCCCGCCGCCAGTGCAGCCCCGGCGTCGTCGTAGAGCGTGACGCGCACGAGCACGTTCGTCAGAGTGAAGGCAGTGGTGTTGACCACTTCCCCCAGACATTCGAGGCTGCCGACGGGGGTCTCGTAGAGAGCGACGCCTTGCACGCCAAAGGGCAGCGGCGTGGGGGTGGGCAGCAGCAGGCCAGGTGTGGTTTCGGACGCCTCCTCCCCGGTGGGGATAATCAGCCTCTGTCCCACTTGCAGGAACTGGGGATTCTCAATGCCGTTGACCGCCTGGAGCGCCGACAGGCTCACCCCGTAGTCATAAGCGATGCTCAGCAGTGTCTCTCCTTCTTGAACAATATGGATGACCGGTGTGGGGGTGATGGTCGGCGTTGCCGTAGCAGCCGGCGGGATGAGAGGTGCTGTGGCGGTGGGGCGAAGTGTGGGTGTAGGTGCAGGGGTTGCTGTGTCCGCCGGCAGGGTGACGACGGTCGGCTGAGGGGTGATCACTTTGCCGCAGGCCGTCAATACCGTCAGTGCTGTCACCAAAAGGGTAAGATGGATGTAACGGGATTTCAGGTCAAGCATCGTCTTCACATGCCAGACTCCAGTGCGTTTAATATTGATTATACCACATCTACCGCCACACGCTAGTGATAGATGGGCTCGTCGGCAGCGTTGAAGAATGGAGCCTTGGTAACTGCTCAGCCGTTCCGCCAGATTTGAGATCGGACGCAGATTAACGCAGATTTCCGCAGATCAAATTCAAAAATCAGCGTTTGGCGGCGTTCGTCTGCGTCCCAAAGGATGCGCTCCAACGCCCTATACTGAGGTCGGCTGAGTGGTTACAAGCCCTGTATTCTTCAACGCTGGGGCGATGGAATCGCGCTTGACGAAAGCGACCGTTTGCGCTACAATAGCGCAGCCGTGTGGACGGGCCAAATCCCGCCCGTCCGATTGAAAGACGAAGAAACGAGGTGGTGAATGGATCAACAAACAGAGCAGGTTGAACTGATAGCCGAAAGGCGGACGGTGATAGGCAAGCAGGTGAAGCGACTGCGACGGCAGGGGTGGGTGCCGGGTGTGATGTATGGACACGGGTTCGACCCTGTACCTTTGCAGTTTGAAGCGCGGGATTTGCAACATATGCTCTCGCACGTCGGCGGCAGCCAACTCATTCGTGTTAAGGTCAAAGGCCAAAGGCGGCCTGAGATGGCCCTCCTGCGTGACGTGCAGCGTGATCCCATCCGAGGCACCCTGCTGCATGTGGACTTTTATCGCGTGATGATGACCGAGCGCCTCACGGCTGAGGTGCCGTTGGAGATAGTGGGGGAGTCCCCGGTAGTGGAGCAGAAACAGGGTATCCTATTACAAGGGCTCTCTACTGTCGAAGTCGAGTGTCTGCCTGGCAATCTCGTGGACGCAATTGAGGTGGATCTTTCGGATTTGACCGAGGTGGACCAGGCATTGCACGTGCGCGATCTGGCCGTCCCCGCCGGTATGAAGATCCTCACCGACCCTGACGAGATGATCGTACGCATTGTTCCGTTGGAGGCGAGGGAGGAGATAGAGGCGGAGGAAGCAGTACCTGAGGCAGAGGAGGTCGAAGTCATCGGGGAAGCCACGACGAAGGAGACGGCCGGCGGGTAGGGTCAACGGTGGGCGAAGGAGAAGCAAAGCGGAGACGACGAGGTAAGTTCGTCTCCGCTTTTGAGTGTATCGAAGAACTCGGGTGGAGGCCCGGCTTCAGCCGGGAGATCCCCGCTGAAGCGTGGCCTCCGGAGTGGGACGTCCGGCTTCAGCCGGAAAATCCCCGCTGAAGCGGGGCCTCCGGCCTTTTCTCCCCACGAATTTTAGCCAGACTCTAATCAATTTGACAGAGGAAGACTTAGGGTATAGAATGATTGCCGGTACGAAGCAGGCTGTTGTGGGGTAGTGGGAATGGAGTACAAGGATTACTACAAGATTCTGGGCGTGGACCGGAACGCCGGTGAGAAGGAGATTAAGCGGGCCTACCGTCGGTTGGCCCGCCAATTTCATCCCGATGTCAATCCAGGGGATAAGCAAGCCGAGGAGAAATTCAAGGAGATTAACGAGGCTTACGAAGTCCTGAGCGATCCCGAGAAGCGGGCCAAGTACGACCGCTTGGGTGCCAGTTGGCAGCAGTGGCAGCGTATGGGCTATGATCCTGGTCAGTTTGACTGGTCCCAGTGGTTCGCCGGTGCGCCTGGAGGGGTGCGCGTCGAATGGAGTGGCGACCTGGGCGATCTCTTCGGTGGCGCAGGCGCGGATATGTTTTCGGATTTCTTCCGTGCCATCTTTGGTGGGATGGGCGGCGCGGGGCGCGCGCACACCGTTGAGGATCTCTTCCGCCGCACGACGCGCCAACGCACATTGCGGGGGCAGGATGTAGAAGCCTCAGTGGAGATCACGTTGGAGGAAGCATTCCACGGCACCACCTGTGTGTTGGAGCAGAATGGGCACCGGATTCGGGTGAAGATCCCGCCGGGAGCGCGGAGTGGGTCAAAGGTACGGGTCGCCGGCAAAGGAGCCCCTGGCTATGGGGGTGGTTCGCCTGGTGACCTTTACCTAAACGTTACGGTCAAGCCACATCCGGTCTTCAGACGCGAGGGGGATAACCTGCGCTGCAAGGTTGACGTGGATCTGTACACCGCCGTGTTGGGCGGTCAGGTGCGGGTGCCGACGCTGAATGGCGATGTGGCGCTGAAGATTCCCCCCGGCACAAACAGCGGTAAGACCTTCCGTCTGCGTGGCAAAGGGATGCCCAACCCGCGCAATCCGAAGCGACGTGGCGATCTGCTGGTCACGGTCCAGGTACAGATTCCCCAAAGGCTGAGCGCCCGCGAGCGGGAACTGTTCAAGGAACTGGCCCACATTCGAGGAAGGAGAGAGAATGACCTTTCGTAAGCGTCTATTGCTCATATTGCCTCTGATGTTGGCTATGCTGGCCTGCAGCGGTGAGGAATTCTTCTTTGTCTCCACCCCAACCGCGCCTCCGCCTCCTACGCCTGTACCTGTGATCGTCGTCACTCCTACCCCTCTGCCGGAAGAGGTCATCGCCGAGGCAGACGCGGAAGATGCCCTGCTGATTAATCTCTACCAACGGGTCAATCCGGGCGTGGTCTACATCAAGGTATTGGTGAAGCAAGGGAGAACGCTCGTGCCCCTCGGCACAGGGTCTGGCTTTATGATAGATACGGAGGGGCACATCGTTACCAATAATCACGTCGTTGAGGAGGCCGATGTTATCCAGGTCACCTTCTCCGATGGCAACGTGGCCGACGCCCAGATCCTGGGCCAGGACCCATATTCTGACCTGGCGGTGATCCGGGTGGACGTCCCTCCTGAACGATTGACGCCGCTGGAACTGGGCGATTCGAGCACGCTCCAGGTGGGGCAGCAGGTAATCGCCATTGGCAATCCTTTCGGGCTGGAAGGGACGATGACCGTCGGTATCATAAGCGCGGTGGGGCG
>QMOC01000024.1 GCA_003648085.1 Chloroflexota bacterium | reverse complement strand
GGGCGATCTCACGGACATCTACTTCATCGCCGATGACGTCGGTGTGCAGGATGGTCTGATGATCAGCCCCAGCATGTTCCGCAGGTTCATCAAGCCCAGCCTGCAACGCTTCATCGCCCAGGCCAAAGAGTACGGGCAGTTGATTATGTACCACACTTGCGGTGCAGTCCGTCCCCTGATTCCGGATTTCATCGAACTGGGCGTGGATATCCTCAATCCCATCCAGGTATCGGCCAAAGGCATGGAACCCGTTGGGTTAAAGCGGGATTTCGGCGGCGCACTTTGTTTCCACGGCGCACTGGACATTCAAACCGTGCTATCGCAAGGCACTCCCGATGATGTGCGTGCCGAGGTTGCGCAGTTGTGCCAGACGTTGGGGCGAGGGGGCGGGTTCGTTCTGGCCCCTACTAACAACGTCATGCCAGAAACGCCGGTAGAGAATGTCTTGGCGCTGTACGAAACGGTTCAAGAGATGGGGGTGCTTTCGCAGAGTTAGACCATTAAAACGTTGGACGCCTGAGCCTGCCAGTACCGGCAAGGCGACTGACGCTGTCTCAACTTGCGACCGGTTCCGGGGATTCGGCGGCCAGTCATTGTGGTTCCTTCGTCTGCACCCTGGCCGCCTTTATATATTTGTAGAGGCTGCACTATTATGGCTATCAAAGGCATCGGTATTAATGCCCATGCATCTCGGCTGGACGGCAGTCTGGAGATACTGGAACACGATCTGGCTCATTTCCAGCGCATCGGCTTTGATTACGTGGAGATACCGGTCCACGGCGTTGATGCCATCCTTAACGGGAGGCTTAATCTCAGGCAGATGAAGAGGATTAAGGAAGTGCTTGCCAGATTTCCCCGCCTCAAGTACACTGTGCACTGTTCCAACTGGCTGAATCTGATGGAGGCCGAGGAATTCCCGCTGCACAGGAGCATCTTCGAGGCGAGCATTGATTTCGCCGGTGAGATCGAAGCGGAGATCTTGGTCTACCACAGTGGCAAGGTCGAGTTGGGGGACGAATACCTGGGGCAGGCGGCGTTCACCCGGGAACTGCTCTCCATCCCCGACCGTGCCTTCGTCGAAGAGCGGGAACGGGTCGAGCGCGAAACGCTGGCGGAACTTGCGGAGATAGCCGAAAGGAAAGGAGTGACCATCTGCGTGGAGAACGCCGATCCCCGTGTGGATGAGGAGGCCGTTTGGGAACTCGCCCGGCGTGTTCGCGTCAACGGCGTTGACCTTTTCTACCGCATTGCCCCTGGCGGAGACATTGCCGTCTACAACTACGGGGGGGTGCTAGAGCACCTGGTCAGGCAGATAGAGGTGGTTGGCCGGGATAACGTGGGAATCACGCTCGATGTGGGTCACGCCTACATCGCCTCAATCTACTACGGCTTCGATTTCCTCGACGCCATCTCGTTGGCGAAGCCGTTTGTCAAGCACATTCACGCCCACGACAATTTTGGTAAGCCGGCTGGGCTGGATCGGCGACAGATCATTCTGGTTGCGGAAGGTAAGGGAGACCTACATATGCCTGTGGGTTGGGGGGGGATACCCTATCGGGAGGTCTTCTCTCGGCTGCAGGGTTACGAGGGCATCATCCTGTTGGAACTCAAACCTCGCTACGGTCCCTATCTTGAGGATGCGTTGCTTGGCGTGCGGGATCTCCTTGAGGAGTGTGGTCTCGCGTAGGGGTGGGGGTATGGAACTGGTTGTAGCCATCATTCAACATGAGGATGCCGCAAGGGTGACTGGTGCACTGGCGGAAAAGGGGTATAGTTTTACCAGGATCAATACGACCAGCGGGCTCTCCAGGATCAGCAATACGACGCTGCTAATCGGGGTTCATGGTGCGCAGGTGGAAGAGGTGATGGAGACCATCAAGGCCAATTGCCGCTCACGCACTCAACTCATCTCTCCATCTCTCCCCGAACAGTTGCCTGGATTTCCCCCACCGCTGCCTGTGGAAAGGCGAGAGGTGGAGTTTGGCGGGGCCGTTATCTTCGTTCTGGACGTGAAGCGTTTTGAAAGGCTGTGAGACGGGCGGGGAGTGGGAGGTTTGTGAAATATCTTGTTTGGAGGCCAAAATAGAATGTACGACGTTGATATTATGATGATCGGTCACTTCGCCAAAGATAAGTTGGTGGTGGACGGCACAAGCGAGATTGCATCCGGGGGCGCTGTCTACTATGGGAGCGTGGCGCTGCGGCACATCGGCGTCCGCGTGGCTGTCGTCACCCGCCTGCACCTCGACGATTTTCCACGGTTGGACGAACTGAGACGGGAAAGTGTCCTGGTCTTCGCCACGCCTGCGCCGGAGACCTCTGGCATCGAGAATATCTATAATTCAGCCGATATGGAGCGGCGTGTCTGTAAACTCCTGGGTTTCGCCGGCCCCTTCCGGCAGGAAGAGATTCCTGACCTGTCGGCCCAGGTGTACCTGATCACGCCTATCATTGCCGGCGAGGTGGACCTGCCACTGCTCCGGCGACTGGCGGCCCGTGGGCCGGTGGGCCTGGACGTGCAGGGCTTCGTCCGCGTCCGTGAGGATGGTCATTTAGTCTTTCGCCAGTGGCCCGATATGGCCGAGGGCCTGGCGCTTGTGACCTACCTGAAGGTGGACCGTGCCGAGGCGGAACTGCTCACCGGTCAGGCCGACCTGCGGGCTGCGGCCCGTCAGTTGGCCGCCTACGGTCCCCGTGAAGTCATCGTCACCCAATCGTCGGGTGTCACTGTCTACGCCGACGGCCAGGTCTACGAAGCGCCTTTCAACCCTCGTTCTCTCGACGGTCGTACCGGCCGGGGCGATACCTGCTTCGCTACTTACGTGGGCAAACGCCTGAGCGCATCCCCCGAGGAGGCTTGCCGCTTTGCAGCGGCGATTACCACGCTGAAGCAGGAACAGCCTGGCCCTTGGCGCGGCACTCTGGACGACGTGGCGGCTGTGCTGGCAGGGAGGTCAGGCACTTGAAAGCCCTCATAACCCTGAGTATGGCGATGCTGGTGACATTGGTGCTTGCCGGTTGTGCCTCTCCTGGGCCAACAGTTGCCCCCGGCCCTCCGGCTTCTCACCAGGAGTTGGCCCACCATTACGCGCCGGTCATCCATCAGGGTGTCGCCTCCGATCAGGACTTCATCACCGCCGTGGATTTTGATGGCGATTGGGTTGGGAACAACAATTGGGAAAACCAGCCCACGGGAGACCTCTCAGCCTATGTCTACTACTCGGTGGTGGAGACGAAGAGCCACTGGTTTCTTTTCTACGCTCTGTTTCATCCCCGGGACTACACCCGCGATCCGTGCGAAGAATCCAACGGCTGCCACGAGAATGATATGGAATCCATACAGATCATCGTTGCTAAAGACGACACGCCCTTTGGCCACTTGCAAGCCGTGGAGACGCTGGCTCATAGCCACATTTACCTCTACGTCGCAGATCGGTCGGTGAAGGGTAACTTTCTCAAAGTCAAAGATTGGGTTCGGCTTGAGGGGAGCCATCCCATCGTCTATGTGGAGGCGTATGGTCACGGCATCTACGCCCATCGCAAGATATTCCTGCCACATGTCGTCATCTACCGTGTGGGGGAGCGGGCTGAAGTGCCGGAGAGTTTTGAAGATGACGATGTATCGTACCAACTCGTCCCCATCTACGAGACTCTCTGGATGCACCGGGACGAGATTGGCCCCGGATGGGCTTTCGATCAACCTTTCAACTACCGGGGCCGCACGCTGCCGGCGGCCATTGACGGCGACAATTACGGCACGGACAAGGCCAATACCCCCTGGGGCTACAACCAGGCCACCGGCAACGTGCTCTCTCGTGGTGACTGGTTTCTCGACCCGGCCAAGGCATTGGCTTACCATGCCGGTTTCAGCGGCGATTTCTCCGTGGAGTACGTCTACAATCCTTACCTGACCGATAGATAGTTTCCGGTGCAAACTCGACGGAGGCCCCGATTTAGCGGGATTTTCCCGGCTGAAGCCGGGCCTCCGGCTGTTTTGCACCGAGTATAGATAAGCCCACTGGACAGAGGTGAGACGCGATGAAGATACGGTTCCTGGGTACTGGAGCAGCCGAGGGCATCCCCAGTTTTGGCTGCACCTGCCCGCGCTGCCAGGTAGCCAGAAGAGAGGGGGTTCCCAATGCCCGGCGGCGGGCCTCCTTGCTGGTCGAAGCGGGTGGGCATCGCATTCTGCTCGATACGCCGCCGGAGATCGGCACGCTGTTGAACCAGGCCGAGATTTTCGATCTGTCGGCCATTCTCCTGAGTCACGAGCACTTCGACCACATCGGCGGGCTGACCGAGTTCGAGTACTGGAACCGGGTGCTGCCGATCTTCGCCGGTTACGACGTGCTGCCCAAACTCCGGCTGACCCCGCGTCTGGCGGAACGGGCACTCCTCTCCGGCTTCTATTCCCACACGTGGTTGCACTTCGGCGACCTGAGAGTGATGCCGTTCAAGGTTATCCACCACGTCCCCTGTTATGGCTTCGCCTTCGAGGAGGCGGGGGTACGGGTCCTTCATTTCAGCGATTCCGGCCCCGAGTTGGGTGCTCTCCATCGTCACCTGATAGAAAGAGCCGATGTGGCCATTTTTCACACTCCTACTTTTGAGCCATATCGTAGTCATATCAGCGTTCAAGAGGTCATCTCCCTGGCACAGGAGTACACAATACAGCGGGTGATTATCACCCACATCAACCACAACAACCTCCTGCACGATGAGTTGGTGGAGAGGACTGCTTCTTACGGCATAACTGTGGCCTACGATGGCCTGACACTGGAGGTCTGACTGTGAAGATTCACTTTCTAGGTACCGGCGCGGCGGAGGGCATCCCGGTCATCGGCTGCGATTGTGCTCACTGCACCAGGGCCAGAAACGAAGGTGGAAAACTGGTCCGCGAGCGGAACGCCCTCCTATTCTCCCTTCCCGACTACGAGTTGTTGATTGACTGCGCTCCGGACATCAGAAACTTGATCAACAAGTATCAGATCACCAAACTGGATGGCATTCTTGCCACCCGATCTCGCTACGACCACATCGGCGGGATCAAGGAATTCGAGTGGTGGCCGGGGCAGTTGGATTTCCTGGCCGAGGACGCTCTTTTCGAGACCATCAAGCGGGAGCACTGGACGGAGATGCTCGATGCCGTTATGTTTCATATCCCATACTACCCGGGGAGTTCCCTTTATTTCAACGGTTTCTCCATCATTCCTTTCGCCGCCCGCCGTCGGCGCCCTATCTTTGGCATTTCGGTGAAGGAGGGCCAGACCAGAGTCGTCTATACCTCGGATACCCCTGCCCGCCTGACCAACTATGCCCGGCGGGTTATGAAGGGTTGTGACCTGCTGATCGTCAATACTCCTACTTTCGACACGGTCCTCGAGAATCACATCAACACCATCGAGGCCATCGAACTCAGGGAGCAGGTGGGGGCCAAGCGGGTGATCCTGACCTACATCAATCACGAGAATAAGCCCCACGATGAATTGGAGGCCTTCGTCCGCCAGTTCGAGGGAGTGACCGTGGCCTACGATGGTATGGCGGTGGAGGTGTAGTCTTGAAGATTCAGTTTCTGGGCACCGGCTCGGCCGAGGGCATTCCGGTCATCAATTGCAACTGCGACCACTGTACCCGGGCCAGAAACGAAGGCGGGAGGTTGGTCCGCGCCAGGAATGCCATCCTCTTCTCTCTGCCGGGCTACGAATTGCTGCTCGATACGCCACCGGACATCAAGGCGTCGCTGACTCAGGGCCAGGTGCATCGGATAGATGGCATCTTTCTCACCCATGCCCACCATGATCACACTGGAGGATTGGAGGAGTTCCTTTATTGGAAGAAGGACGTGGACCTTTTTGCTGAGCCAGGGATGTACGAGTCCTTACGACGGGAGAATTGGGGTGAAAGACTGGCAGATATTGCCTTTCACTGTCCCTTCCATCCGGGGATGGCCATGCGTTTCGATGATTTCTTCTTCACTCCCTTCGCTGTCAAGCACACGGTTCCCTGCTTTGGTCTGGCCGTCTATGAAGGTGGTCACAAAACCGTCTACACCTCCGATACGAGTAATCGGTTCAGCAACTATGCCTACCGCTTGATGGAGGGGGCCGACCTGCTGATCGTTAATACTCCGCGCTTTTCCCCGCCGCACGAAGACCACATTACCTCAACCGAGGCGGTCGAGTTAAAAGAGCGAGTAGGGGCCAAACGCCTAGTCCTGACTCATTGCAACCATCACAACCGTCCTCACGATGAACTGGAAGAGTGGGCCAAAGGGCTGGATGGGGTCACAGTGGCTTATGACGGTCTGAAGATCGAGGTCTGAGATGCACACGACTCCCGAAACCCAACAGGAGTGGGAACAGGCCCGACGCGCAGCCTTCGTGCAGGATATTCTCGCTGCCTTCACTCGCCGCCCGGCCGATCTGTTGCCTTTTGAGGAAGTGCGCCAGAGATTGCACCTGCGCAACGTGCGTTACCTGGGCCTCCAGGATGTGCCCCTGGATCATATCGTGGGCAGCGTGGGCCGTTACCGGGATTTCACCCGCGCCTTCTTCCCCCGGCAGGATGATCTCCGGGGACGATGGCAGCGGATTGCCTGGCTGGTCACCTCTGGCGGCGGTTTCCCTCCTGTTGAACTCTACAAGGTGGGCCAGGTCTACTTCGTTCGCGACGGCAACCACCGTGTCTCGGTGGCGCGGCAGCATGGCGCTCCCACCATCCAGGCCTATGTCTGGGAGTACGAGACCCGCGTCCCTCTGGAACCGGACACCGATGTAGACGACTTGTTGTGTAAGGCCGCTCACGCCGCGTTTCTGGAACGCACCAATGTGGATCGCCTCTGCCCCGGCTTGCACATCGAACTCACGCAGCCGGACGGATACGAGGATCTGCTGTACGAGATCGAAGCCTTCCAGCAGGCCCTCTCCAAAGTAGACGAGCGGGAGGTGGATTTTGACGAGGCGGTGGCGCTATGGTGTGAGATGCAGTATGCTCCCATCGTCGAGATCATCCGGCAACGCGATGTCCTCCGAAAGTTCCCCGGTCGCACGGAGACCGATCTGTACCTCTGGCTGCGCCGCAATCAAGAGGAACTGGAAATTCGGTACGGACATAGGGTCCTGTTGGAGGAGGCCGCCGCCGATTTGGCCCAACGCTTCGGCGAAAGACCCACGCCCGCTCGCCAGGTCAAAAAGGTCGTCGAGCGGCTGGCGGAAGGCGTGGGCGAACTGGGTGGACGGCTGGTGGAAAGCATCGCGCCAGGCGTTCAGGCCCGCAAGGACGAGGCAGCCGTCGCTGCGCTGCTGGCCCCCATCCGCCGCGCTGCCACAGCCACACCGCCGTATCGTTTCCGGGGAACGACTCGGGCCGAGTGGGAGGCGTGGCGGGCTGAATTCCGCGAGCGGCTGTGGGACCTGCTGGGCGTGGGCGACCGCCCGTGGCAACCCTACGGTCCAGATGAACTGGAAGCCGAGGTTGAGGAACAGATCCAGATTGACGACCTCCGGCGTGAACTCATCTGGTTGAGCACCGAGGAAGACTTACGTGTGCCCGTCTATCTGTTCCTGCCCACAGAAGCAGACGGGCCTCGGCCGGCCATCGTCGTCTTCCCCGGCCACGGCACCATCGCCCAGACGGCCGGGTTGGAAAAATCCTATCAGCGGGCCAACGCGCTGGAACTGGCCCGTGCTGGCTTCATCACGCTGACAATGGAACTGCGCGGGTTCGGCAGGCTCGGCGCGCTAGGGCACCTGCAGATTGACGCCGCCGCCCGGCTGGTGGGCCGCACCTGGTACGGCCTGCTCGTCCAGGATGGAATGCGCGCCATAGACTATCTCCTCGCCCGACCGGAAGTAGACCCGGCCCGCATCGGCGCGACCGGCATTGGCGCCGGCGGTGCACTGACAATGTACACGGCGGCACTGGACGACCGGGTGCAGGTGGCGTTGATCCATAGTTACCTGGGCAAATACGTCGTCACTTCCCTGGACGAAGAGCACTGTCCCTGCAACGACATCCCCGGCATCCTGCGCTATGCTGAAATGGGAGATGTGGCCGCTCTCATCGCCCCGCGCCCGGTGATGTTCGTCAACGGCCAGCGCGACCCGGCCACCACCCCCGCATCGCGTGAGTCCTTTGCTATCGTGCGCCAGGTGTACCGGATTTTAGGTTCGCCGCGACGCGCCAGACTGATTGAGCCGGAGGGGATGGGACATTACTTCGATAATCAACTGGCCAGCGGCTGGTTTCGCCGGTGGCTGGTTACGGAACACGCAACACCCGATACGTAGCCAAGTTGCGTAATGCGTAAGGAGGTGAAACAGTGGCATCCAAAGTGAACGTTGGTCTTATCGGCGCGGGGCGTATCGGCCGGCTCCACGCCGAGCATCTGGCCTTTCGCATCCCCCAGGCCAATCTTCTGGCCGTATCCGACATCATCCTGGAGGCGGCTCAGAAATGCGCCGCCGAGTTCGGCATCCCCAAGGCCATCCAGGATCATCGGGAGATTATGGAGGACCCCAACATTGAGGCTGTTGTCATCTGTTCCAGCACCGACACCCACGCCCAGATGATTGAGGAAGCGGCCGCCGCCGGTAAACACATCTTCTGTGAGAAGCCGATTGACTTCGACCTGGGTCGCATTGACCGGGCGCTGGCGGCGGTGGAGGAGGCCGGCGTCAAGTTGCAGGTTGGCTTCAACCGGCGCTTCGACCCCGACTTCCGGCGCGTGCGGGAACTGGTGGCGGCGGGCAAGATTGGGGAGCCTCACATCCTGCGCATCACCAGCCGCGATCCCGCCCCACCGCCCATCGAATATGTCAAAGTCTCCGGCGGCATCTTTCTCGATATGACCATCCACGACTTCGATATGGCTCGCTACCTCATCGGCAGCGAAGTGGAGGAGATCTATGCTGTCGGTGGCGTGATGGTGGATCCGGCCATCGGCGAGGCCGGCGACATAGACACGGCAGTCATCACCCTGTGCTTCGAGAACGGCGTCATCGGTACGATTGATAACAGCCGTCGGGCAGTCTATGGCTACGACCAGCGGGTCGAGGTCTTCGGCTCCGGCGGCATGGTGGCCGTCTCCAACAAGACCCCCGACTCAGCGGTGGTCAGCGACGCCGAGGGGGTCCACGGCCCGCTGCCGCTCTACTTCTTCATTGAACGCTACGTTGATTCCTACATTGCAGAGATGGAAGCATTCATTGAGTGTATCCAGCAGGATCGGATGCCGCCGGTGACAGGGATTGACGGGCGCATCCCGGTCGTCATGGGCTATGCGGCCCGCAGGTCCTATGAGGAGAACCGGCCAGTCAGACTCGGCGAAGTCGCCTGAGTTAACCCCGAAGACACCATCAGGGGACTCGATAGGCCTGCGGGACGTAGGCCGGAAGGCGCTTTTCGGCGAAGACGGGCTTGAGCCGCGCGAAGCGTTGCAGCCCTCCCACCAGCGGAACGCTGGGCCAGTCGTCGCCGATGAGCGGGCGGGCGTAGCGCACGAAGTCGTCGGTGACGTCGGTGCGCGAGGGCGCGATCCACGCCTCTGGGAACGACCGCTCGGAGTTGGCGACCGCCTCCAGCGGCACATGAGCGTAGCGTACGTTGTAGATGGGGCCGGGCTCGCGCAAGATGGTCGCCATATAGCCAGAGCCCTCCTCCACGGCAATCTGGGCCGCTTTTTGCCCTACTTTGTATGCCTCCTCCAGGTCCACCGTTGAGGCGTAGATGATTTGAGCGCGCTGATCGGTGCCAGGGACGTTGCCGCGTGCCGCGCCTCGCGCCGCCAGCCCCACCTCGTTGAGATAGTTCACCACGATCTGCTCCACGCTCATCAGGCTGGAGGAGAACATCGTGTGGCCGAAGGCGTCTTTCCGCTCGCCGATCTCCCCCACATCGAACCCCTCGCTGACGACGACGATGGCCCGCCCGCGCTCCCGCAGGGTATCGTTGACCCGGTCGGCCAGTTCCTCCAGGCTGAGGCCAGATTCCCGCATAAAGATCAGCAGCGGCATCTCCCGGTCGGGATCGGCCAGGCGGGCGGCGGCGGGGATGAAGCCGATTTTGCGCCCCATCGCCTGGAGCACGAGCACCGGGTCGGAGGGGCAGGCACCGGCGTTCTCCTCGTTCGCGTTCTGGACATTGAGCGCCCAGTAGCGAGCCACGCTGCCGTAGCCGGGGGTGTGGTCAATCAGTTTGAACTCGGCATCCCCCACATCGTTGTCAATCGTCTTAGGCACGCCGGTGGCGACCAAGTCCAGCCCCCGCTCGTGGGCCAGTCGGGCGACCTTGTGCGCCGTATCCATCGAGTCGTTGCCGCCAATGTAGAAGAAGTAGCCCACATCGTGGGCCTTGAAGACCTCGACGATGCGCTCGAAATCCTCCTGTTGATGCGGTTTGAGTTTGTAGCGGCAGGTGCCGATGGCTCCGGCGGCCGGTGTGGTGCGCAGCAGCCCGATCTCCTCCCGGTCCTGCGCCGAGAGGTCCAGCAACTCCTCCCGCAATACTCCCTCGATGCCGTGATAGCCGGCGTAGACCGTGCCGAAGTGCTCCGGCATCGCGAAGCACGTCTCGACGACGCCCCGCAGCGAGTTGTTGATCACCGGCGACGGGCCGCCGGATTGGGCAACGACAACGTTTCGTGGTTTGGTCATGCATTCCTCCTCACAGGTTTTACTCATTCACTGGGTCTAAGCACACCCTGACTGTCCGCCATACTCCAGTGCCCTGAGGAACTCGGCCGGTCCGATGATGGGAATGCCTTCGAAAGGGTGCAACACCAACAAGTCGTTGTCACCGGTGACAATGAAATCAGCCCCGCCGTCCACTGCGACTTCCAGCACGATGTTATCTTTGGGGTCACGACAGGCCGTGATGCGGCGTTGCGGCGTGACCGGTTCTCCCCGCAGTAGAATGAGAGCCAGAACGGTTTCCACATCCTCGTCGCTTAGGTGGTATTTGTTGCGGATACGCGGCAGGGAGAGTTTAGCAATCAGTTCATCAAGCAGTGGATCGGCATAGAGCAGAGTATAGTCGCCATCCCGCAGGTGGGTCAGTACTGGCCCGACAGTTCCCTGGGGTTTGATCAGCGCTCGTATGAGGATATTGGTGTCCACCACAGCGCGGATCACCTAATGTCCCTCAGATCGGCATCGGCGGCCTGCAGGTCGGCTTCGATCTCAGCGTCGCTGTACATAGCGTTTAGTTGGGACATCCGCGCCAGAAGCCGGTCGAAGCGCGCAAGCACTTGTTTTTCCTGCAACTGCTGAAAGCGCAAGAAGTCCGCGTAGGGGATCATCGCCGCTTCTGGGCGGCTGCCCCGGGTGAGGATGTACGACCGACCATGATATGCTACTTCATCGAAAATAGGACGGAATTTGCGCTGCAAGTCTGTCACGCCGATAACGTTACTCATATCACACCCCTATGCGCCTCGTATTGGAATATGTATCTCACTACGCATTATACGGAATCCTGCGAATGGCGTCAAACCGAGCCCTCACGGACTGCCTGCTGCCTTGCTATCCCGTCCACTCCGTATGGAATGTCCCCTCCTTATCCACCCGCCGGTAGGTGTGTGCACCGAAGTAATCCCGCTGCGCC
>QMOC01000023.1 GCA_003648085.1 Chloroflexota bacterium | reverse complement strand
TCCGCCCCTGTTCCGCCGCTATCAGGTGAACGTGCTCGTAGACCACAGCGAGTCTAAGGGCGCACCGGTGGTTTACGAGGATCACCCGACCTATAACAACCTCATCGGGCGCATCGAGCACATTGCTCAGATGGGGGCGCTGGTGACCGATTTCAACCTCATCAAGCCCGGCGCGTTGCACCGTGCCAACGGTGGCTACCTCATCCTGGATGCACGCCAGTTACTGCTGCAACCCTACGCCTGGGATGGGCTCAAGCGCGCCCTCCGCTCGCGGGAGGTGCGCATCGAGTCACTGAGCCAGGTCCTGAGCCTGGTCAGCACCGTCTCGCTGGAGCCGGAGCCTATCCCGTTGGACGTAAAAGTCGTCCTGATCGGTGAGCGGTTGCTATACTATCTGCTCTATCAACTTGACCCCGACTTCGGCGAGTTATTCAAGGTCGAGGCCGACTTCAACGAGGAGATCCCGCGCACCCCGGAGAACAATCTGCTGTACGCTCGCCTGATCGGCACGATAGCGCGCAAAGAGGGGTTACGCCCCTTCGACCGAGGGGCAGTGGCACGGGTCATCGAGCATAGCGCTCGTATGGCGGACGACGCCGAGAAACTTTCCATCCACCTGCTGAGCACCGCTGACCTGCTGCGCGAGGCGGACTACTGGGCAGGCGTGGCCGGTAACGGCGTCGTGACCGCAGATGACGTACAGCGGGCGATTGATGCGCAAATCCACCGCGCCGACCGGCTGCGGGAACTTGTGCAAGAGGAGATCAAGCGCGGGACGATTCTGATTGATACCACCGGAGAGCGCGTGGGACAGGTCAATGGCCTGTCGGTGATCCAATTGGGCAACTTCGCCTTTGGGCGGCCCAACCGCATCACCGCCCGCGTTCGCCTGGGCAAGGGCGAGGTAGTGGACATCGAGCGCGAAGTCGAACTGGGCGGTCCCATCCACTCCAAGGGGGTGCTCATCCTTTCGGGCTTCCTCGGCGCCCGCTATGCCGCCGAACGCCCTCTCTCCCTCTCGGCAAGTCTGGTGTTTGAGCAATCTTACAGCGGCGTGGAGGGAGATAGTGCCTCGCTAGCGGAACTGTGCGCGTTGCTCTCATCGCTGGCAGAGGTGCCCATCAGGCAGTCGTTGGCCGTGACCGGCTCCGTTAACCAGCACGGCGAGGTTCAGGCCATCGGCGGCGTCAACGAGAAGATCGAGGGCTTCTTCGATGTCTGCAAGACGCGGGGGCTGACAGGCGAACAGGGAGTGATTATACCTGCCACTAACGTACAGCATCTGATGCTGCGTCAGGATGTCATTGAGGCGGTGAAAGCGGGGCAGTTCCACATCTACCCCGTGCAGACGGTGGATCAGGGGATCGAACTCTTGACCGGCATCCCGGCCGGAGAGCGGGATGAGGAGGGGAATTTCCCCGAGGGGAGCATCAATCAACTTGTTGAGGCCCGGCTGATTGAATTGGCCGAAAAGCAACGCGCCTTCGCCGCGCCTCGCAAGGAAGCGGGGGGAGAGGAAGAAGAGATTAAGGAGGAAGAAGGCGGGGATGAGCGAACAGAATGACGAGTTGATGATACGGCGTATTCTGGTGGCGCTGGATGCCTCACATCACAGCCTGGCAGCGCTGGAGGCTGCGGTCGAATTGGCCTCCAGCCTGGAGGCCGAGTTGATGGGGCTCTTCGTCGAGGACGTCAATCTGTTGCGAGTGGCGGGGCTGTCTGCGGCGCGGGAGGTACGGTTTCCCTTTGACGCCGTCGCACAGTTAGACCGGGCACGGATGGAGCGGGAATTGCGAGCACAGGCAACACAAGCACGCCAGGCTCTGGTGGCAGCCTGTGAGCAGCGGCAGGTCAAGTGGTCTTTCCGTGTCGTGCGCGGGGAGGTCACGCCAGAGGTGCTTGCAGCGGCGTTGGAGGCAGATCTGCTCACCCTGGGGAGGGCGAGCCGGCCGCTCATCCGGCGGGTGCGGCTGGGCTCCACGGCCAGGGCGGCAGCAGCGCTGGCCCCAAGTTCCGTGCTCCTGCTTCAGCGCGATGTGGGTATCAAGCCCCCGGTGGTAGTGACCTGCGATGATTCCCCCACCGCCCAGCGAGCGTTGATGCTGGCGATCCATCTGGCCCGCAAGGCAGGGGATTATCTGACCATCCTGATCCTGGCCGATGCGCTGGAGAAGGCCCGGCGTCTGCAAACCCAGACCACCGACCGGTTGCGTGAACAGGGGCTCATGGTGCGCTACCGACGGTTGATAGACGCAGGCGTGGCAACACTGATTTACGAGGTGCGGGCTGAGGGAAGCGGCGTACTGGTGTTGAGCAGCACCATCCTGCCCACCGAAGCACTCCAAACGTTACTGGCCGAGGTGGATTGTCCGGTGCTGCTGGTGCGATGACGCAAAGCAGAGCCCCACCGTGGTACGAGCGCGGTGGGGCTTTCTCCTGCGATGCGATGTCACTTGGATGTGGCTAAGATGTCGGTTTGATGTCCGGCTTCAGCCGGAAAATCCCCGCTGAAGCGGGGCATTCGATCTTTCCTCCCACTCCTCTTAGCCAGACCCATGTCATTTGCCCGTCTGAGGCTTCGGTTCTACGTCCACGATGGTGGCGCTGGCGGGCTCAGCGGCAGGTCGTGGCTGGGGAGGCTCGATCATCGGCGGCTCAATATCGCCATGCATCATGGTCTGCCCACGCAGGTAAGCCCCCTCGTTAAGCAGCAGCGAATTAATGGTCAGATCACCCCATACCCGACCGGTCTCCAGTATCTCTACCCGGTTGCCCGTGATGTTGCCTTTGACCGCGCCGGAGATGGAGATGTTGTTGGCCTTGATGTCGGCGATGACCTTCGCCCCCTCGCCGATGACCAAGTTGCCGATGATGTCAATGGTCCCCTCAAAGATACCGTCAATGCGGACGCCGCCGTCGGATTGAATGTCACCCCGGATGTAGGCATTGGGGCCAATGATGGTCTCGATCTTGGAGACGGGGGCTGCTGGGGACGTTTTGGCCTTCTCTCTTCCGAACACGAGTGTACCTCCTTGTGTGGTTGTTTCTCGTCAGTCACGGCAAAGCATTGCTTAAATGGTACACCAGCGTCTAGTTTTTGTCAATCGCGACCGACGATGGTCTGCCGTGCCTGCGCCAGTGCTTGTTTCTCCTCCTCGCTCAACGCTTTGGGTGAGAGCCAATTCTGGACCGGTTTGGCGTAAATGCGCGTCGCGTCGCGCCCGTAAAGCGCCGAGATGACAACGCCGTTCCCCTCACCATCAGCCAGCGCCAGCGCGAAACTCTGGTCGCCGCCGGTGTCCTGAAAGGCACGGAAGCGCACCAACCCCACACCTTGCACAGTGTGAGCCAGGGTCGCATCAATTTGCTCTGCACGCGCCACCAACCGCTCCGTGCGCGCGGTCGTCTCGGCGAGACGGGAGGCCAGGCCCTCCAGCGCTACAGTCAGGCTGGCATCCTCTCCCCCGGTAAACACGCTCTCGTAACGGCGCTGCAGCCGACGCAGCCGGGCCTGCAGGTCAAGCACCCACACAATGCCGACAATCACCAGAATTGTCAAAGCAACCACCCAAATCAAGAGTGCAGTGTCCATCGCTCCTCCCTGAACTGATCTCCTACTCCACACGCACCGGTCCCAGGACAAGCCTGTCGCCGGCCAGGTTCCCCGCTAAGTCTACCACAGGAAGGCGCCGAAGGGAAGTCATCCCGTACATCCCCACCTCCAGCCAGTAGTCACCTGGCGGCAGGTCGGCGGGGGTAAGTAACCGGTAGGGGTCGGTGAGGGTCTGCCCCGGCAGCCACTTGGGGAACCACAGGTAGGTGGGGCAGGAACCGCCCAGGGGGGTGTAGTCGTGCCCCGCGACGGGACGGCCCGCGCCGTCAATCAAGTGGATGAAGACGGTGTAACTATCGCGGGGGGAGACCAGAGCGCGCCAGGTCAGGATCAGGTGGAGAGGTCGCCCGACCCGCGCGAGCAGCGGTTCCTGCCAGGGAGCCTCCCGCACCTGCCGGCCAACCCGTGCCCGCGCCCCCATTAGTGCCACCTGGTTGTCTAGGTTTGCCAGTGCACGCTCCAGCACTGTAGCCGGGGGAGCATCGAGGCTGGGCAAAACGGTGATGGTCGCCAGATCCACGGTGGTCCCGCCGGTAGATAGACCCAGTTCCGCCCGCCCGCCGCTTAGGTCAGCATAGCCCAGCCGGAGCGGGTACTCCCCCGGCGGTAGGGTGAAGGGGACCGGCAGTTCGTACCGCTCCACCACCACCTCCCCAGGCAGCCACTGGGTCGTGAGAAGGCGGCTGTCGGTCGTCCAGCGGGCCTCGACCGGTCCCAGGCGGGCATAGGGCATCCAGATGGATTCCAGCGGCTCCGGCACGCTCTGGTAGAGGACCAGCACCAATGGCTCACCCGCGCGGACCGTCGTCGTGGGCAGGTCGTAGCCCAGGATATGGACGCGCTCATCGGCCCACACGTCGAGCGGACAGGAAGGTTGGGCATCCGTCACCGGCGGGGCGATGACCCGGTAGAAAGGGCCGTCGGGCAACAGACGAAAGCCGGCATCGCGCACGGCAGGCCGATAGCCCACCACGTAAACCGGCCCTTCCTCAATGTGCTGCCACACGTTCTCCACCCAGGGATTGGCCGGGTTGACGTAGACCGGTTTCACATCCTCCTCGTCCAGCGACTCCCCCTGGGTGTGGATGTGCACCCACAACGGGGTCAGGTGTTCCCAGTCGGACAAGAGCACCGCGCCCTCGCCACGCCCGGCGAAGCGGTCGTAGACGGCGGTGACGTACTCCTCGGCAGCGGTGAAATCGCGCAGGGAGATGCCCCGTTGGAGGTTGAGGGTGGCCTGGATGAAGGGCCAGGGAAGCAGAAGGAAGATGAATAGTAAATTGGAGATTGCAGATTGTAGATTACGGATTCGAATTTGCAATCTCGAATTTACAATCTGCAATCCCCAATCGGTGAGGGCCAGGGCACCGACGCCGGCGGCGATGGCGAGGGCGGCGAAGGGGATGAGGAGATAGGCCATTACGTCCTGCACGGTGTTGAGGGTGAAAAGCAGATGGGTGGTGAGGAAAAGGTAAATGAGGAGGGCAGGCCGGGGAGCGCGGTGGGCCAGCCAGACGAGGCCGACAATGATGAGCGCGATGACAGGGAGGGGGAACTGGAGCCGTAGGAGCGACCAGAAGACCAGCGCCCGGTCGGGCTGGTCGGCTAAGCCGAAGTGGAAGAGGTTGGTCCGCAATCCCTGCGCGGTGACGTGTCGCCAGAGACTCTCCCAGGTGGGCGCGGGGCCGAAGGGGGCGCTGGGACTGCGCAAGGGATAGTAGAGCAGCGGGGTCAGTCCCAAGAGAAGGCAGGTTGCCAGCATCAGCAATGTCCGTCCCTCCCGCAGTATGCGCGGGCGCACAGCCAGGATGAAGAGGCCGTAGGCCGGAACCCCCATCAGGGTGATGGGATGGTGGGTGGCAGCCAGCCCCAAGGTCACGGCGAAGGCAGCCAGGTGGCGGTCGCGTCCGGTGCGCCACCAGTGAACTAGAAGCCAGAGGTGGGTAGTGGCCAGCGCGGCGCTGACGATGTGGGCATTGGCGTGGATGGAGTGCTGCCAGAAATCGGGGGAGGCGGCCAGGCACAGAGCAGCGAAGAGGGGGGGGAGAATGGAGTTGCGAATTGTAGGTTGTGGGCCGGAGGTTGGAGGTTGGAGATTGTGCACCGTCAAGCAAACTGCCGTCACTGCCCAGGCGCCGACGGCGGCGGCCAGTAGATTGGTGCGGAAGGCGATAGTGCCCAGCGGGACGAGGGTCTGCCAGAGTTTGGCCAGCAGCGTGTAGAAAGCGTATCCGGGTGGGTGAGCGATGCCCAGGATGGCGGGGACGAATTGATACTCGGAGGGGTCGCCGAAGAGAGTGGCGGGAGCGGCGGTGGCGGCGTAGAGGGCGAAGACGGCTATAAAGAGGCAGGAGGCAAGAGGCAGGAGGCGGGAGGGCAGTTGCCGGTTGCTGGAGGTCATCAAGAAATCCCTGCGATGGGGGAGTTCAGCGTAGGGGTAGTCCCAGTTCGCGCCGCAGGTCCGCCACGTCCATATAGGGCTCACCTGCCCGCCGCTTCTGCTCTTCCATATATTCGACGGCTTTCAGCAGTTCCTCCAACTGTTCCCGCATTGCCGGGTCGCGGGATGCCTCGCGGGGGGACTTCTCGCCCAGCATGGGCACCGGGGTGTCGAGCCACTCTGCACGCTGGTCGGCCAGTATCCGTTGGACAAGGGCCTCTTCAACCTGGGGTAAGCCCCCCCTCTTCCGACGCGGGGGAGAGGACTCCACCGACTCGAGCATCGTGTCCAGATCACGGTACTCATCGCCCAGGTGTCGGATAAGGCGGCCCAGGACTCGTCTGAGCAGCATCTTGCCGGCCGCCAGTCGTTCCCGCGAGAGGCAACTCAGTTCCAGCCGCTCCTGCCACAGCCGCACGTCTCCTAGCGAACGGTAGGTGGGCTCCCCCGATTCGGCCATCCAGTCCGTTCGCATGATCAGCCCCTTCCCCTCCACGGGGACTTCGGGCACGCGGGAGCGGCCTCGCAGCAGCCAGACATAGGCCAGCGCCGTCTCGTCCTCGTCGGCCGGCCCTACATAGACGAACTCCTCGGCCTGATCCAGGCGCTCCTCGACCGCCCCGGGGTCCTTCACGGCGTAGCGGGCCGTAGAGGCACACACCAGATGGCCCTCCGGGGTGTACACAACCAGCGGCGCGGTAGCGATTTCTATCAGACGGCGATGGAGGTCAAGGCTGTGATCCCGGTAGAAGTTGTCTAGCGATGCCTGGGGATGCTCCTTCTGGTATTCTTCCCACAGTTCGCGGGCGAAGTCCAACAGTGCAGGCTTATCCATCGGCGGGCGAGGGATCATACTCCCGGTGAAGTGGAGCCGTCCCTCCGTCAATAAAGGGCGGGCCAGAAAGACCTGCCACTTCACGAGCGCGTAGGAAGCGGAGACGTCGTTGACTTCGAACACCTCGCCGCTAAGCAGGTCCTGCACCGTCACACCGATGCCCGGCTCGACCTTCTGTACCTCGAACAGGCGGTAGCGGTTGGTGCGTCGCCAGTCGTCGAGCATCTGCCGCTGAGCGGCAGGGAGGCGCGGCCCAACCTCGCGAGCGAAGAGATCAATGATGCGCTCCCCCTCAGAGACAATATAATCGTAGATGTACCACTCCTGGAAGCCCGGTATTTTCTCCTCGTCCAGGGTTAGAACGTTGTCCTGCAATACACCCTCACCAAAGTAGAGCCGGATGGCGCGCTCGAAATCGTCTTTAAAGCGGTCCTGGTAGGTGAACTTCTGGATACGCTCCCGCAGGACACGCTCATCCCGGCTGGGTGGAGGGGGCGTGCGGCGACGGATCGGTCCGCGGTGCTTCCGGAAGGACGAAGTGCGTTTTTTCCGCTTATGTGATCGTTTTCTGGTCATCAGGAACTCCCTTGGAAATGATACATCATCCAACCCAAATCGTCAAGCGTTTCTTCTCTTTTTGTGAAGGATAACCGCCCCGTGGCCCTCGTCGGTCGCGGGGCGGCTGGTTCTTGCACGCCATCACACCCAGCGGCCACTCAGAAGCCGAACAACCTCAAAGCCCACCCCGGCATCCAGAAGTTGCCCAGCCCCAGGCCCAGATTGGCAAAGGTCGAGCCGGCCAGGATCAGCACGCTCAGCCCGATCAGGACGTAGTCGCGGGGCCTGTACTCGAGTTTGTGAATCCACGTGCGTTTGCGCAGACCGAAGCAGCGCAGGTCCATCGCGTTGACGATGTCCTCGCCACCGACGATGGCGTTGATGGTGACCGGGACGACGAGGGGGGCCATCTTGCGAATCTGGGCGATCAGGCCGCCTTCCAGTCTCTCCACCTCGTACCCCCGCGCCCGCTGCGAATCGAGGGTGATACTGAAATCCCGGGCCAGTGTGGGGACAAAGCGGAAAGCCAGGTCCATTGAGACGGCAACCTTGTCCGGCAGACCCAGGCCACGGAAAGTCACGCCATACTGGTTGGGGTTGAAGGTGTAAGCGAGTGGGATGAAGAGGACGGTGATGGAAAGCATACGCACCATCTGTGTGATGGCGAATACGATCTTTTCCACTGTGATGTTTGGACTGATGGTCCAGCCCACCCACGGCACGACCCACTCGACCTGCCAGAGAATGTGCTTGGGCCCCTTCAGCACCTCTCCTGGCCCACCTCGCCCGGTCAGCACAGCGTTGATACCGATAATGACAACGACCAGGGTGAGAACAAAGGTCCATATTCGGCGGGTTTCCTTCCAGGTCAGCCTGCACAGAAAGTAGTGGCCAAATGAGATGACGAAGAAGAATAGCAAAAAGCGGATGTCCCAGAATTGAACGATGGAGAACGTGAGTGAAAGCAGGAAAATCCAGCGCGCCCGGGGGTCCAGGCGTTGGATGATCGTATTCCGTTCCTTGTATTTCCAGGCGACCAGCATCAGATGAGCCCTTTTGGGAAGATGGCGGGGAAGGCGGACTCCCCCGCCATCATTAAACGTTGCCCCTGCTAACGGCCCGTTCTCACGGCGATAGCGTCATACGCCACCATCAGTATCGGCACTAGAATGATACCGTTGATGACGTCGGTGAGCGCAGCCGGGATGAAGTAACCGCCGAAGGCGGTGGCGAAATCAATACCGGAGGTGAAAATCTCGGTCAACGAGGAGAACCCCATCCCGACCACCACACCCACGATGACGAAAATGTCGGCGATGACCAGTGACTTGGCATCACGATAACCGGCAAGCAGCGGAATAGCGAAGCCTGGGATCATGCCCATCAGGCCATTGCCAACGTCCCACCAGATCCAGAAGCCCCAGCCAGAAAGCGCATCGCCGATGATATTGCCGAGGAAACCGCTGATGAAGCCGACCCAGGGGCCAAAGGCGACGCCAAAGAACATCGGGATGCAGACGGCCGGGCGCAGAGCGATGTTGCCGGCTGCCGGCAGCGCGAGCATGTTAGTGGCGAAGGAGAGGACGCCATAGAGTGCCGCGCCCAGGGCTGCGAAAACCACCTCACGAGTTCCAAAAGCGTACCATTTCTTGTCCATGATTGACCTCCTTTAGGAATAATGATAGAAACCGGTTCATTTATTTATCGCTCACTTGCACTCTACTCTCGATAGGCCCTCCTTTCGGCCTCAGGCCACCGGAACGTGGGCCAATGCTTCAGCCCGCATAAAACGCCCGGTGCGAGGCAGATATTTCAGGTTCGCCTGTAGCAGTGAGGTGGGCACAATGTGGCAGTGGCGTAGCAGTTCCAGGTCGGTCAGCACCTCAGTCGGTGGGCCGTCCCCGGCGATCCGCCCCTCGTGCATCAGAATAACCCGGCTGGCGTAACAGATCGCCAGGTCGAGATCGTGGGTGATGAAGAGGATGGCCTCAAAGCCCGGCATCTGAAGGATGGAATCCATAAAGGCCATGTAGTTCCAGTAGTCCTGACCGGCGGTGGGCTCGTCCATCACCAGAATCTTGGAGCGCATGGCCAGGATGGCCGCGATGCTGACCCGCTTCTGTTGCCCGAACGAGAGGGCCAGCGGCGGGTACTCCTCCAGCCCTCTCAGGTTGACGATTTCCACGGCCCGGTTCACCCCCTCCGTGATGGCCTCCTCTGCGTAGCCCAGGTTCTTCGGCCCGAAGGCCAGTTCCTCCCGCACGGTCGGTGCGAAGAGCATATGGCTGGGGCTCTGGAAGACGTAGCCCAGTGTATGGGCGATCTGCGCCACGCTCATCTCCCTTGTGTCATGCCCGCCGACCAGCACCCTGCCCTGACGGGGTTTCAGCAGCCCGATGGCGTGCTTGACCAGCGTGGTCTTCCCGGCGCCATTAGGGCCGAGGAGCGCAATGACGTCGCCACGGTGGATGGTCAGATTGACGTCGCGGATGACGATTGGGCCGTCCTCCTCATAAGCGAAGGAGACGTTCTCGAAGGTGACCAGAGGCTCGCGACCGTCCGGCTTGATGAGCGGTACGAAAGAAGGGGGTGGATCGCTGGCTGCACGCCGAATCACAATATGGGCTGGCATTTTGACTTCCCGGTAGTCCACCACTTCCGCCAGGTCATCCGGCGGGCCGTAGTAGGTGGTCCTGCCCTCCTGCATAAAGAGCACCCGGTCGGGATGGATGCTCAGCGCGTCCTCGACGCGATGCTCGACGAGGATGATGCTGACTCCCTCATCGGCCAGGCGGCGGAAGAGGGCCAGGGCCTCCTGGGCGCTGGCGGGGTCGAGGCTGGCCAACGGCTCATCCAGCAGAAGGATGCTGGGGTGCATCACCAGCACGCCGGCAAGGGCGACCTTCTGCTTTTCCCCCCCGGAGAGATAAAAAGTCTCCCGATCACGCAGGTGGGAGATGCCCAAATAGTCCAGCGTCTCATCCACTCGCTGGATGATCTCCTCGCGGGGCAGCCCTAAGTTCTCCAGCCCAAAAGCGACCTCATTGAGCACGAAACTGCCTAGAATCTGCCGCTCTGGGTCCTGGAGAACGGTGCCGACGGTCTGGGAGAGGCGAGCCATCGTCATCCCACTGGCATCCTGACCGTAGAGTAAGATACGGCCTTCGAGGTCACCCCTGTAGGTGCGGGGGATGAGGCCGTTGATGCAGCGGATAAGTGTCGTCTTGCCACAGCCGCTGGCGCCGGCGACGAGAAGTAGTTCGCCACGCTCCAATGTCAATGAGACATCGCGCAGCGCCGCTTTGGGGCGGGTATGATATCGGAAGGTGAGCCCCTCAATCACCAGCGGGGCAGCGGTGTCCTGTTGGTCAAACAATATCCCTCTCCCAATGAGATAACCCCCTCGGGTCAAAAAAGTTTCGGTAGTAGTATACGTCGCCAGTGAGGATTTGCTAAATGAAGGATGAGGGTACGGCCTCCAATCACACCAGTCGGGCCGCCTCCGCCGCCTCCTCCTCCCCCTCAACCACGCGCCAGATTTTCTCCGGGTCTTTGATGTGGTCAATGAAGAGGATACCATCGCAGTGGTCAATCTCGTGTTGCAAGGCGCGGGCCAGAAGCCCTTCCGCCTTGATGCGCACGGCCCGCCCCTGAGGGTCCAGCCCTTTGACGGTGACGGCGCGATGGCGCGGGACCTCTCCAATCCAACCGGGGATGGAGAGGCAGCCTTCGATGCCGTCTTCTATCTCACGGGACTTGCGCGCCAGTTCGGGGTTGATCACGGCGTGGAGTGTCCTGGGCCGAGGATGCTCCTGGTTCTCGTCCTCATTCTCCTCAGGCACCTCGACGATGATGACGCGCTCCGGCACGCCGATCTGAATGGCAGCCAGGCCGATGCCGTTGGCCGCACGCATCGTTTCGACCATATCGTCAATGAGTTGCTGCAGGGCTGGGGTCACGCGCCGCACACGGCGCGATTTTCTGCGCAGCAGCGGATTATCGGAAAGCACAATGGGACGCACGGGCATAGTTCAAATCTCCTGTTGATGTAAAGATGGTGGAGAGGTTGCAGGGGCCGTCCGATTGCGAATCTGATCGTAGACGGTGAACCAATCGAGCAACTCGGCCCGACGGCGCTCGGCCTCCTGCTGGCGTTGGTGTTGTTGGAACGCCTCCACGCGGCGAAAGATCTC